>JASHZA010000387.1 GCA_030042765.1 Candidatus Binataceae bacterium
CTCGCCGTCATCTGTCGCGGCCGGCTGACCGAACTTTCCGCCGCCGACCGCGACCCCGTGCGCATCGGACTCCTGATGTCGGGCGCGGCCCAATGAGAGCCGCCGCCGCGATGCTGAAGCCGCTGGCGGCGCTCCTCATTGCCGCCGGCCTCATCTCGATCGTCCTCCTCGCGCTCGGCGCCTCGCCGCCGCGCGTCTTCGCCGCGCTGTGGGAAGGCGCCTGCGGCACGCCCATCGCCTTTTCCGACACTCTGGTCAAGGCCACGCCGCTCATCTTCTGCGGGCTCGCGATCGCAATCGCCTTCCAGGGCGCGCTGTGGAACATCGGCGCCGACGGACAATTGCTGATCGGCGCGCTCGCCGCCGGCGCGCTCGGCCCCGCCCTCACGCGCTGGCCTCATCCGATTGCGACGGCGGCGATACTCGCCGCCGGCGCAATCGGCGGCGCGCTATGGGGCGGGCTCGCCGGATGGCTCCGCGCGCATCGCGCCGTCAACGAAGTCATCGCCACCATCATGCTCAACTTCGTCGCCGCCCAAATCCTGAGCTGGGCCGTGCACGGTCCCCTGATCGAGCCTTCGCGCGCCTTCCCGAAAAGCGCCGCGATTGCGCCCGCCGCCGAGCTGCATCTCTATCTCGCGCCGAGCCGCCTCAACCTCGGGATTCTGCTCGGCGTCGTGCTCGCGCTCGCCTGCTACCTCTATCTCTTTCACACCGCCACCGGCTTCGAATTGCGCGCCTTCGGCCGCAATCCGCGCGCCAGCGCCTTCTTCGGTCTTCCGATCGCGCCGCTGACGACGCGCACGATGGCGCTGAGTGGTGCGCTCGCGGGCTTGGGCGGCGCGGTCCAGGTCTCCGCGATTACCCATCGCCTCTACGAAGCGTTTTCCCCCGGATGGGGTTACGAGGCGATCGCGGTCGCCCTGCTGGCGCGCCTCAATCCGCTTGCCGTGCTCCCGACCGCCCTCTTCTTCGGCGCTCTCGACAACGGCGCGCAGGCGATGCAGCGCGCGCAGGGCGTCTCGCCCGTGCTCGTGCAGGTAATCCAGGGACTCGTGATCATGATTCTGCTCGCCTTCGATACGCCCGCCTTCGCCGGCCTTCGCGAGTTTCTCACGCGCCGGCCGATCGAGCCCGCCGCGCCCGTTCCGGTAGGCGCCGAGACTCGCGATGCTTGAGGTGTTCGCCACCTCTTCCGTCGCGATGGCGACGCCGATCCTGCTCGCGGCGCTGGGCGAAACCATCGTCGAGCGCAGCGGCATCCTCAATATCGGCATCGAGGGCTCGATGCTCTCCGGAGCGTTCTTCGCGCTGGCCGCCGCTTATTTCTCCGGCAGCCTCATTCTCGGATTGCTGGCCGGCATCGCCGCCGCGACCGCGCTCAACGCCTTGCTCGCGATCCTCGTGATCAATCTCGCCGTCAGCCAGGTCGTGGCCGGCACCGCGCTCGATATCTTCGCGCTCGGCCTTACCGGCGTGATGTACCGCCGGCTCTTCGGCATCACCGGCGCCGCCTTCACCGTCACTCCGCTGCGTCCGATCGCGCTCGGCCCGCTCGCTCGCCTTCCCGTAATCGGCCCCGCGCTCTTCGATCAAAACGCGATGGTCTACGCCGCGATTCTGCTGGTGCCCGCCGTCGCCTACATTATGTCGCACACGCGCTACGGATTATGGATTCGCGCCGCGGGCGAACGTCCGCAAGCGGCGGACGCGCTCGGCCTCAACGTCTATCGTCTGCGATGGGAAGCGCTGCTGATCGCGGGCGCGCTGACCGGCCTCGGCGGCGCTTATCTCACGCTCGCATATACCGACACTTTCGTCGAAGGCATCTCGGCCGGACGCGGCTTCGTCGCTCTCGCGGTGGTCATCGTCGGCCGCTGGAATGCGTACGGCGCGGCGGCCGCCGCCTGGCTGTTCGGCGCCGCGATGGCCCTCCAGTTCGGCCTCCAGGCCTCCGGCACGACCATCTCGTACCAGCTCTTCCTCGCCCTGCCTTACGCTCTGACCCTGCTCGTTCTGGCCCTCTTCGGCGCCCAATCCCAATCCCCCAGCGCTTTGGGGGAACCATACGTGCGCGGTTGAGCGAGATAGCGGCAGCTCACCCTCAAATAGGAAATCCAATCTCCGCAGGGACCCTGATATCTTCATGACGATCTTGGCTCAAGGCTGAGAAGACTATCATGCACTGGTGGCAATCGCTCTGGGGTGAATTCGCTATCCTGACCGTCTTCCTAACGGCCTTCGCATTCATCGCTTCGTGCATCGACCAGGCTTCGAAGATGGCGCCAGCCCAAGCATCCCATTATCAACAGACACGTGCGGTTCGAACGGCAACCGGACGAATTTGCCGAAAGCGCCCGACTTTCGCCGTCTCTTCTCTGAGGTCGCCCGCCCGCTTCATCTGTTCGATGACCGGTTTGAGGCGCCGGGGAGCCGGACCCTGCGGCAAGGCCTGGTATTCCTGCCCCGTAATCGCCGCTCCGAACCTCTGATAAGCCAGAAAATCCGCGTAAAACAACAACTTGTTCAGCTTTGTCGCGGCGAATTTCGGGTCCTGCTGCGAGAGCGTCGCGACGTAGAGGATTAGCTCGCGGAGCTTCTCATCGTCAGCCTTTGGGTGTGCCGCTGCCATACACTTAGGCATATTCCGCAAACAA
>JASHZA010000388.1 GCA_030042765.1 Candidatus Binataceae bacterium
CGCGGATATCGCCGACCATCGGATGGCCCGACAGCTCCTCCTTGAGCTGCGCGCCCAGGCGCGCGCCCAATTCGGCCGAACGCTCCACCAGATGCTCCCGTTCCATAATCTCGAGCACCTTGTCCGCGACCGCACACCCCAGCGGATGCGCGCTGTAGGTGTAGAACATGAAGTCCGCGTGCGCGTCCTCGCATTCCTGCACGATCTTCTCGTCCACCGCGATCATTCCCATCGGCACGTAGCCGCCGGTCAGCCCCTTCCCGCCGACCAGGATGTCCGGGATCACGTTCCAATGCTCGACGGCGAAGCGCTTCCCCGTGCGCCCGAATCCCGTCATCACCTCGTCCGCGATTAGCACTATCCCATGGCGCCGGCAGATATCCGCGATCGCCGGCCAGTACTCCTTGACCGGCGGCGCCGCCGCCGCACTCGCGCCCATCATCGGTTCCGCGATAAACGCCGCGATGGTATCCGCCCCCTGCCGCGCGATTTCCTGCTCGAGCGCCTGTGCGCAATCGATCCCGCATCCCGGATAAGTCTTGCCCCACGGGCAGCGGTAACAGTACGGCGGCCCGATATGCGGCCAGTCGAACAGCACTTCTTCGTAATCCGCGCGCCGCACGAGGCTGCCTCCCACCGACAGCGCACCCAGCGTATTCCCATGGTACGAGAACCAACGCGAGACGATCTTTTTCCTCCCCGGCCGCCCCTTGACCCGCTGATACATCATCGCGAACTTGATCGCGGCCTCGACCGCCTCCGATCCGCCACTGGTGAAGAAGAACCGGTTGAGTCCCGGGGGCGTCCACCGCGCCAGTCGCGCCGTCAGCCGCTCGCGCGCCGGCGTCGTCCACACCGGCACGATATAGTTGACTCGCCCGATCTCCTCCGCTGCCACCCGCGCGACCTCCTCGCGCCCCTGGCCGATATTCACCACCACCGCCCCCGCCCCGGCATCGAGGATCTTGCGACCGTCGCGCGCGTACAGCCACGCCCCCTCCGCCCGATCGATTACGATCGGCTCGTACGGGCCCTTCATGAACATGACCGGCTGCTCTGCCATCACCACCCCTTTTGCGTCACCACGCGCGGCGCCTGGGCCAGGTCGAACCGCACCTATTTGATCGCGCCTTCCCCGCGCCACCGCGCAACGTCCTCCGGAGTGTAACCAAGGTCCGCCAGGATCGCATCGGTATGCTGCCCCAGCCTCGGCGCCAGCGATCTGATCGATCCCGGCGTATCCGACAGCTTGACCGAAATCCCGACCTGTTTGACCTTGTCGCCCGCCGGTGTTTCGACCTCCACGATCATGTTGCGCGCGCGAATCTGCGCGTCATGCTCGAGTTCGTCCAGCGTGAGCATCTTGCCCGTGCAGATATCCGCCTTGGTCAGGGTGTCCCACCATTCATCGCGCGTGCGCGTCCTGAAGATCTTCGCGAACTCCTCCTGCATCTCCGGCCACTTCGCATGGTTGTACTGATCCGCGAGAAATTGCTCGCACTTGAGGGCGCGGCACAGGTTCGCGTAAAACCACGGCTCCATCGATCCGATCGTGATAATCTTGCCGTCCTTGGTGTCGTACATATTGTAGAACGGGGCGCCGCCGTCCACCGGCATCGTCCCCCGCTGTGGAATCTTATGGTTCCCGAAATACGCCGACAGGGCCTGCGCCAGCAGCAGCATGGTCCCGTCCAGCATCGCGATATCGACGTATTGCCCGCGGCCCGTCTGATGACGCGCGAGCAGCGCCGCCAGCACCCCGATCGCCGCGTGCATCCCGCCGCCCGCGTAGTCCGCCAGCAGATTGAGCGGGATCGTCGGCAGCTGCCCCTTGCGCCCGATCAGCGACAGCGCGCCCGCCGTCGCGATATAGTTGAGGTCGTGTCCCACCAGGTCGCGATACGGCCCGGTCTGGCCGAAGCCCGTCACCGCGCAGTAGATCAGCCGCGGATTCCGGACCGACAGCGTCTCGTAATCGACTCCCAGCCGCTTCGCCACTCCGGGACGGAACTCTTCGACCACTACGTCCGCCCGCTGCGCCATGCGCATGTAAATCTCCTTGCCCGGCCCGCTCTTCAAATTGAGCGCGATAGACCGCTTGTTGCGCGCGAGCGCATTGGCCGGCGACGCGCTCGGCCGCGGTGCCGCCACCTTCGACGTCCCCGCCTGCTCCGCCCGCCGTCCGGTCGGCTCGCCCGGCTCCTCCACCCGGATAATATCCGCGCCCAAATCACCCAGGATCATCGTGCAATGGGGTCCCGGTGCAAGCTTGGTCAAATCGAGAATTTTTATCCCTGCGAGCGGCGCTGGTCCGGCCATGATTATCTCCTTGCGCTATGAAAGGGCATCCGCGCCAAGTCGCTGCGATGCATCGCGACCGAGCGCGACCTATTTTCTTTAGAATGTTTGCCCCGCCCGCGCAAACCGGCGCGCCTCAGTTGCTGTCCGAATTAGGACATTAAGACGAAGACGAAATTAGGACAGTGCCTCGCTCCTACAGAGACACGACTATTCCACAGCTTTAAACTTACTGCTAGATGAT
>JASHZA010000389.1 GCA_030042765.1 Candidatus Binataceae bacterium
GAGGCGAAGACGACCGGGGCAAGGTACTCGAGATTGACCTGATGCACGATCCCGGTGTCGGGAGGGACGACACGGAAATTGTTGAACGCGCGCTGGCCCCAGCGCAAAAACTGATAGCGCTCCTGGTTGCGATCGAATTCCAGCTCGGAGTTGGTTGCGAACGAGGTGGCGGCACCGAATGAGTCGACCTGCACCGAGTGGTCGATCACCAGGTCGGCAGGTTGCAATGGATTGATCTTCGCGGGGTCGCCGCCGAGCCGGCGGATTGCGTCGCGCATTACGGCCAAGTCCGCCACTACCGGAACGCCGGTGAAATCCTGGAGCAACACCCGCGCCGGCATGAAGGAAAATTCCCGTTCCCCGCGGCCGCGATCGTCGCTCCAGCGCGCCAGCGCCTCGACCTGCGCGGCGGTGACGACAGCTCCGTCTTCGCGCCGCAGCACGTTCTCGAGCAACACCTTGATCGAATAGGGCAGCCGCGTGAGGTCGACGCCGCGCCGGCCCAACGCCTCGAGCGAATAAATCGTGTAGCTGCCGCCCCCGGCCGAGAGAGTAGTGCGTGCGCCAAAACTGTTCTTGCTCATGGTTCAGCTTTCGTTGTGAAGTTTTCCGAGTACTGAGCTCGCGGCCGCTGAGACCCCAGGTCTCGCAAGCCGCCTCGCTCAGGATAGCGCGCGTGCGAGGCGCGGCCAAAGCGCGGCCCGCCTGCTAGGGCAGCTCGCGCAAGATCCTGCCGTTATTCGAGTAGAAATCCATTCCCGCTTCGCCGTCGGCGTCTACCCCAAGCAAAGCCCGCGGCCGCGACTGCGCGTCGAACAGCCGCAGCGTCGGCACGTTGTCCGAACTCACCGCGATCTCGACGCGCAGGGCTCGCTTGAGGTCGTAAATCCGCATTCCCGGGTTTTCATCGGGACCGATGTCAAGTGCGATGCGAGCCTGTCCGGCATGATCGAGGAATTCCAGAGATGGTTCTCCGCTTTTGGTCATACGGAGCGCGGCGCGCGGCCTGCCGTTAGGACCAATTAGCAATATTTCGTGAGCCGCGAGGCTCTTCGGCGCGGTCTCCACGGCAGCCGCCGCAACGGCCCCGTTCAACCTGCTCCCCAGCATCCCGCCGGCGATTCCTGCGCCCAACGCCAGCATCGCGTAAAACCATTCCCTCTTCATAGAAGTGTTCTCCGCCTTTCGCGCAACTCGCTAACTGGTTCATCGATCCACGCTAGCGCAGCATCGAGCTGCATGCGAATTTCGTCGGAACAGTCACATGACTTTGTTCTGCTGGAGTGGCTGCGGTTCGGCCGGCATCAGGTTCTCGCCGGCGATTCCGGCGCCTGCGGCATGGTCGTCGTGTTGAACCCGCTGACTGCGTCTTAAGTCGCCAGTCCGGAAACTAGTAGCGGCCGGTCCAGTCGGGTTCAGCGACCGCTCGCCAGCGCTCCCTGATACTCCGGTAGACCGTCGGTGGTAATGCTCCTTTGGCGGCCAGCGCGGCATTGGTCTGGCATCGCGGGAGCTTGCCCGTGCCAACGATCGCAGTATGCACGCCGGGCACGCTCAGCACGAAACGGAGCGCAATAGCCACCGAGTCGCGCGCGCTTCGCCGGAGAAAATCGTAGTCGAGTTTGCGCAAGCGCCGCCGGTACACCCGCGAGTACGGCCGGAAAAACGGCCAGCGCCGAATCCAGGCGGCGTTGGCGATCGGCCGCTTCGCGATGACGCCTATCCCCCGTTCCAGCGCGGGTGGCAGTACCATTTCGATTGCTTCCTGGTCCGCGATGCTCACGGAAATCTGCAAGGTGTCGAACGCTCCGCACTCGACCGCGTACACAGCGGCGTGGCTGTCGCCACTATAACCGATATATCGGACCTGTCCTTTGTCGCGCGCCCGCTGCAGTGCCGCGATGACTTCGCCTCTGCGCAGCGTCTCCTCGCCGCAGCTGTGAAGTTGCACGATGTCGATATAGTCGGTGCGCAAGCGCCTGAGGCTGCGCTCGATACTCTTTTCGATGAGCGCTGGCGTCCACTCGGGCAATCCCAGACCCGATGTGTGGCCGCATTTGGTGAGCAAGCAGTAGTCCTGGCGTCGATGCGACACGGCCGCGCCGATCATCTCCTCGCTGGCGCCGTAGCATTCCGCTGTGTCAATGAGGTTGAGGCCGAGGTCGACGGCTCCGTTGAGGAGCCGGTCCGCCTGCGTGGCCGTGATATTTTCGGAACCTATTTCGGAACCGCCGAAGCCCAGCACACTCACCTTAAGGCCAGTCCCACCCAGCAACCGCTGCTCCATCGCACATCACGCTCCCCACCGACGGTCGGCAACCCGAATCGACGCGTGAAACCCGTTACGTCTTCGTAAGCTTGCAAAACGCGAACAGTGCGGCAAGTGCCTCGCCAGAATCATCGGCGGTGAATTCGCGTGCGATTCTTTCGTAGAGGCGGGCTGCGCCACGGTAGATCGCCGCCCCTTGGTCTTCGCCGCCTAGAAATTGCGCTATTTCTTCCATCTCGGCTACCCAGCGGTAAGCCTTGGGAACCATCGGCGGGAGATGCCGTTCAAGCCGGGCGATCAGATCGGGCTGCGACCGCAGCAGTTCCGTTCGAAGCGCGTCGGCAAGTCCCGCGCGCGCGGCGCCCGCGACCATCGCGGCGCCGAGCGCCGTCAGGCCTTTAGTGAGGCCGGCATAAGACAGCTTCAGGCCTGACGCAGCGCCGATCGGCCCTTCGATCACCGCAATATCAAGACCGTAGCGTCCGAGCCGGGCCAGCGCCGGAGCGTCAGGGCCGGAAGCGTAAAAGCGAGGGCCTGCAAAGCGCGGGTCAGCCGGCGGGGGGCCACCGATGATTCCGCCATCGACGAATCGGCACCGGCTCGCGGACAGAATCTGCGCGATTTGCTTGACCGTCTCCGGCGAGATCGCGTTGCACTCGGCGAACACTGGCCGCCTTGGCGAACGCGCAAGCGGATCGCGCAGCCTTCGCGCGACTTCCACCGCAACTCCCGGCGGCACAATCGAAAGCACGAAGTCCGCTTCGCGGATCAGCGCGTCATCCTGGTCGACAACCTCGAGGCCGGCTCGCCGCGCGCGCTCGGTGCTCTGCGCCCCGCGGCCCCTGAGCGAGGTAAGCACGCGCGCACCTGAATCGCGCAGGCGCCGGCCGACGGCGGCACCCATCTCGCCCGCACCGATGATCGCGACGACTTCCCCAGTCCGTTCCGATTCGTCCATGAGTTAGCTCCTCCTCGCCAAGTGGTGAAGGATTTCACCCTGCACAGCAATGCTTAAGTGCGCTAGGGTGAGGGCAAACTCGGTCGGAGTGGGCGAAACAACGCCGAATATCGTAGGCCGGAAGCGGCCTCCCAGTAGCCGCGCCGATACGGGGGGTTGTGCTCCCGGGCGACATCGTGCGGGCGGCACCTGGGAGGGTGCCGCCCGTCACCGGAACCGACCATCGTGCAGGAGCTAAATCGCTCCGGAAATGCTGGCTAAGTCGATTTTTACAAGCTACGGATGCGTGCCGGACTCCGCCCATCGGGATTCGCCGCCATCGGAGGCTGCCATCCGGAGTGGCCGTTGCCGCGCACCGTTTCTCGCAATTGAACCGCTGTGGGGCTCGTGGCCGCGGGATTTGGACGATTCAGAAGGACGTATTGCTTGCCGCGGCGCGAGAGCGTTCCTTCTTCGATCATTTCGTTGACGAGGCGGCTTACCATCGGCCGCGAGCTTCCGATCATTTCGGCCAGGTCGACGTGCGACAGCTCGGGCATCAAGAGCGTTCCGCGCGTGTCCCGCACGCCAAATTTCGCCGCGAGATCGTTGAACGTCATCTCGAGCCGTTCACGGAAGGAAATACCGAGAAAAGTCGCGAATCGCTGCGCCATCGACGACCAATAAGTGTTCACACCTTCGAGCAGGCGAATCACTTGCTGCAACTCGAGTTTTTGGAGCAGCCGGTTGAGTTGCTCGCGAGTGACGATAGCGATCGAGCACTTGGTCAACGCATGAGCTTCGAAAGCCTGCACGCGCCGCCGTTCCGAATCGAGGAAGTCGATATGGCCGAGCAGATCGGCCGGACCCGCCAGCTTGACCAGCGTACGGCCACCGCCCGCCAAGGGGCAATACAGCTTCACCAGGCCGCTCACGACCCAAAAAATCAGATCGGCGGGTGATCCCTGAAGAAAGATTATGGAATCCTTCGAGTAAGTAACCGACGTATGATGGTCGATTAGTTCGTCCACTAGCTCTTTTGGAAGCCAGGGTTGGAGCAAAAGCCGCAAACGCTGTTGAGACTCTTCTGGAAACGCCGAGAGGTCCATAGGTTTTTAAACCCCCTCGCTTTCAAGTAATTTTATTCCTTCATTCCTCTTGCCCCCCATCCACCGACTCCCT
>JASHZA010000390.1 GCA_030042765.1 Candidatus Binataceae bacterium
TTTCACCGGAATCAACGACGAATTGATGCGGTATATCAAGGACGAGATTGCGAACCATAAGCGGCTGGAACTGGTCGACACCCCCAGCGAAGCCGATCTGGTGCTGACCGGTGAGGTGACCTATGGGGACACTACTCCGCTCGCATTCAATTCCGTTAACGAGCCGATTCTGCACAATCGGATCATCACGGCCAACGCTACTCTGACCGATACGCATACGCATCAGGTGATCTGGAACTCGCTCGGTATCAGCGGCCAGCAGCAGGCGCCGACGGTCGCGTCGTCAGTCGTCACGACTTCTCCGACCTTTCTGCAGCAGAACCTCCGATCTCAGGATATCGCGCAGATGCCTGACCTGCAGGTGGCGCAAACACAGGCGGCGTCGTCGGTAGACCAATCGATGGAAGGGCTGGCGCAGAATCTGTACGCCGCGATGTCCGAAGGATTCTAGCGTTACGACCGGCCAAAACTGCGCCAGACGGATACGTTTCGGCGATGGCGTCTGAAAACGCATTGGGATTTTTGCGCGCGATCGCGCAGGGACGTGCGCCCGCGCCGGTAGTTCTGATAGCAGGACCGCAGGCTTTCCTCCGTGAGTACGTGCTTGACGCGGTACGGACTCGGCTGGCAGCGGATGGCTTCGAGTTTCGTCCGCTTCAGGTCGCTGGGGGCGACGGCTTCGCCACTGTTATATCGGAACTCGAGGGGGCGGACCTGTTTGCCCCGAAGCGGCTCATCGCATGCAGAGTGCTGAAGACATTTCGCGAACGCGGCGGTGAGTCGGAGGCCGGCGGGCCGGACGGCGCTGAGCAGCCCTCGGGGAGAGGTGGCGGCACCGAGAGCTCGTTTGCAACGGCGATCGAACGCATCCCGGCACAGATGCGGCTCGTTATCATTTACGAGCGCGATAACGCTCCGGCAAAGATCCGGCGGCTGGTTGAAGGCGCCGGAACAGCGGTCAATTGCATGCGCCCGTTCGACAATCAAATCACCCTCTATGCCGAACTATTCGCGCGCGTTTTGAAGCTCAAACTCTCGATGAACGCTGCAGATCTGCTTGCGGGCCGTCACGGTAGCGACTTGGGGGCGATCGCGAATGCGCTCGCGAAGGCGGCCATTACTGGAGCCGAGCGGGGCCGAATCGAAGCGTCCGATTTGGGTGAGAGCGGCCGCGCACGCGTGCCTGACTTATTCGAGCTGAGCGAAAGCCTCGCACGTGGAAATCCGGCGGAAACGCTCGCCTTGTTCGATCGGGCGATAGAAACGGGACGGGATCCGATTGAACTGCTCGCAGTCGAGGTGATTCCACTGTTGCGCCGGATGCTGGTGGCAGCCGCCCTGATCGCGCGGCGCAAGGGAGTGGCAGAAATTGGAAGTGCGCTAGGCGTGTCTGCGACGAGCGGATTGGTCACGCGCGCGGTGGAAGGCGCACGGCGCTTTGGGCTCAAAGCGCTCAGACGGGCCCATCACCGAGCCTGCGGGCTCGATGCGGGCTTCAAAATGGGCCTGATAAAGGAACGCGAGCTGGCTGTTGCAGCAATGCTGATCGATTTGATGGCTGGGCCGGTCTAAGCAGGCCACCTAGCTTTGGGGTGCGGCAGGAGCCTGCGCGGCGGCGGCGTGAACGTGATGGAGGCGGCGGGAAAGACGCGCCACCTTCCGCGCGGCGGTGTTGCGCTTGATGGTGCCCTTGCTCGCGGCCTTGTATAGCACCTTCATTGCGCCGCGGAGCGCCTGCTCGGCGGCCTGTTTGTCGTTGCCCTGAATCACTTCGAGCGCCTGCTTGGTGATGGTCCGAGCACGGGTCTTCACTGCGCGATTGCGCGCCTGGCGCTTCAGACTCTGACGGTGGCGCTTGCGCGCGGACGGATGGTTCGGAATATGCGGCATAAGCTTTATTACCTAACAGCGTGGTCGATGCCGGTCAATCTACCGGGCCAGCGTGTCACGGAAATTGGGGGCGCTTAATCATCCAGCTTTGCTTCCTGCCATAATGCTTCGATCGCCGCCGGCGCGAGCAACTTGAGGTCGAGGCTGCGCTCGCGGGCGAGGCGCTCGACCACGGCGAAGCGGGCGATGAACTTGTCACACGAGCGGCGCAGCGTTTCTTCGGCGCTGTGGCCGATGAAGCGGGGCGCGTTGGCAAGGGCCAGCAACATATCGCCGATTTCCGCCGCGGCGCCTGTCGTATCGTTGCGCGCGAGCGCGCCCTCGACTTCTTCGAGTTCCTCGCGGACCTTGGCGAGCACGGAATGAATATCCACCCAGTCCATTCCAGCCTGGCGCGCGCGATCACCCAGCTTTTCCGCTCGCATAAGGGCAGGCTGCGCACGCACAACCCCATCGAGCGCCGATTTTGCTCCGGCGTCATCGCGTTCCTGCTGCTTCATGCGATTCCAGTTTGCGACGACTTCAGCGGCGGTGTTCGCCGCGGCGTCACCATAAACGTGAGGGTGGCGCCGTATCAGCTTGTCGGTGGCAAAGCGGATCATCTCGGAAATGCCAAAGCGTGATTCCTCTTCGGCGATTACCGCTATGCTGAGAGTTTGCGCGAGCAGGTCGCCGAGTTCGTCCGCAATCTCGCGTGAATCTCCCGCGGCGACCGCGTCAGCCGCTTCGTAGGCCTCTTCCACGAGGTTTTTGGCGAGACTCGAGGGCGTCTGCTCACGATCCCAGGGACATTTGTCGCGCAACTCGCGCAGGACCTGGATCAGGCGCCCAAGCTCCTGCTGTGTTAAACCATTGCTCATTGCGGCCGATTCTAGCACGGCACAATCCTCACGGCCGACCGGTTGGCGGATCGGTGAACAGCGCCGTCTATCTGAGATTTGCCTACAGGACCTTTTGCTTCAGGAATCGCGACAGATCGCGCACGCCGTCGGCCGTGACCTCGTGACCGCCGGCGTACTCGTGAAAGGCGACGTCGACGCCCAGCTTGCGGAGCGTCTCGACTGATTTGCGCGCCCGGGAGATTTCCAGCATTTCGTCAGCGCGTCCGTGCTGAACCATGGCCGGCAGTTTCGCCAGCGCCTCGGGATTGCTCACCCGGTCGGCCAGATATTCGGGAAATGCGGTTGCAATTCCGACCAAGGCGGCAAACCGTTCGGGCCAGCGCACCGCCAGGTTATATGCCATCATCCCGCCCTGGCTAAAACCGACGGCGACCATTTTGCGTTGATCAACCGGATAGCGCGCACAGGAGTCGTCAATGAATCCGCGGAGCAAATCGACCGCAGCGTCAACCTTTTCCTCATCCGGCTGCGAACCGGGGCGCATCTGATACCAGCCGTAGCCATTAATCGCGCCGATTTCGACCTCGAACGGGCCCTGCGGGCAAATGACGAGAAAACGCCCATCGGCGATGAACGGGGCCAGCCCCTGCAGGTCCATCGCATTGGATCCCCAACCATGCATCGCGAAGATAGTCGGAAACGGACCGTCGCCGGCGGGTTCGTACAAGGCATGCACTAGTTTCACGCGGATGGTCTCCCTTAATGGATGCCGCATCATAGATCGATGCTCGCTATAGCTGCCAGTTGCGGCGCGGGCCCGATTCATCGGTGTGCAGCTCTGCGCTATGTTAACTTGCCAGAATGGTGAGCGCGCACGATCGTCTGAGGCGGGCACATCGGCGCCGCGACGGGCGACCGCGACTGAGCGTTGAGGAGGAGCGTTGGCGAGGCTTGTGGAATTCGCGACTGTACGGCGCACGGGGCGAATAGCGGGTGTGATGGCCGGGATCAGTGGCACTGGGTTCGCCAATGCCGCTGTTTCCACCGGAATCGATGGCGGCAAAGCAGCCGGGATCTGCGCCGGTGTCATTCTTGCCGCATTGGTCGGTTATGCGCTGTGGGTTTGCACCCGGCCGCTGATCCGGTCGCGAGATCGTCATTTCCGCAACGCGCTGCTCTTTCTTGCCGGACTCTGGATAATCAAGGTCGTCGCGGTCGCCTTTTGCCCCGGCTTCGCGACTGACGTCGGCGATTTCGAAGCATGGGCGCTCACGATCGCCGCGGGCGGCCCGGCGCGGATGTACCATGCGGGTTATTTCCTCGATTACCCGCCAGGCTATTTGTACGCATTGTGGGCGGCCGGATGGGTCGCGCAATGGAGCAACGCCTCGGGTGCGGCGCTCAGGATCATCATCGAGACGCCGGCGCTGGCGTCGGATTTCGCATTAGCTGCGATAGTTTTCACCTTCGTCAGGCGATCCGGCGGTTTGCTGATCGCATGGGCCGCAATGCTGATGGTGGCGCTCAATCCGGCTCTGCTGTTCGACACTATCGGCTGGGGCCAGGCCGATTCGTCGCTGACGCTGGTGATGCTGCTCAGCGTACTGCTGATGGCCGAGGCGGAGTATGAGCTTGGTTGGGCTCTTGCCGCCCTCGCGCTGCTAATCAAGCCGCAAATTCTGATGATCCTGCCGGTGCTCGCGTTGTGGACGATTCTCAGGTGTGACGTTCGCCGATGGTGGCGCCCGGCTCTGGCCTTCATCGCAACGCTGATCGTAGGTGCCGGTCCGTTTCAGGCAACACAAGCATGGCGCTGGCTGCCGGACCTCTATTTGTCGACGGCAGCCTTTTATCACGAGACCTCCGTTAACGCTTTCAACTTCATGGCGCTGGTAGGCGGCTTGCGCTCGAGCGATGCCGGTACGGTCCTGGGGATCTCGTACTTCGCACTGGGGATGGGGCTGCTGGTGCCGCTTTATACTTTTGCCGCGTTCATTTTGTGGCGGAATCAGAACACCCGCAATCTATTGTTCGCGATCTTCGTCGTGCTCTTCGGTTTTTTCATGTTTGCCCCGCGTATGCACGAGCGCTACCTCTATCCGGCCGTCGTGTTCGTGATTCCACTTGCGATCGAGGAACCGGCAATGCTTGCGGTCTTTGGAGTACTGACCCTGACATGCCTCGTAAACCTCGCTTACGTCCTCCACACGTTTCGCACGACGGTGTTTCTCGGTACACGTGACCCCGCGGCGATGGCGGTTTCCCTGATTAATCTGATCGCATTCGCAATCGCGGCCGCGTACGGATATGTACGATCCGGCGGACCACGGGAGGCGGTTTTGGCGGCGGGGGCTGAGCCGGCGATGCTTGCTGCCCTGGAGGAAGAGAGGTTTCGAATGGCGCTGAAGGACTGGTCGGCCGGCTTTAAACTGAGCAGCGCGCCCGCAGATACCTTTGCGAACTTTCCCTGGACGAGGCTCGACACGATCGCGATTGCAGCGCTCACACTGGCCGCCGCGTTGCTCCGCTTCTGGCACCTTGGACATCCGGGCGAGATCGTTTTCGACGAGGTTCATTTCGTCGGCCAGGCACGGCATTATCTTCATGGGGAGCCCTTTCTCGACCCTCATCCACCGATCGCAAAGCTGATCATCACGCTCGGAATCGCGTTGTTCGGTGATCATTCGTGGGCCTGGCGGCTGGGCAACGCGACGATTGGTACCGTACTGGTGGCGGTGACCTATTTGCTCGGGCGCCGGATGTTTCGCTCGCGGCTGGCGGCGGCGCTCGGGGCAGGGTTCGTCGCCTGTGACGGATTTTTCATCGTTGACTCTCGCATCGGTTGCATCGACATCGTGTACCTGACTTTTGCTGCGATTTCCTACCTGTTGCTGTTTCGCTTCATGCAGACGCCGGAGGGGCAAAAGCGCCGCCGTACGTTAATCTACCTCGGTATCGCGTTGGGGCTTTGCCTCGGTTCGAAGCTCTACGTGCCCGCGATAACTTTCCTCCTGGTCGCCGGCTTCGTCGCATACACGCTGCTGCGGCCTGCCAGTGAAGCTCAATCGGGGCCGGCTTCCGCGCAGATGCAGATAATGATGGGCGGACTACTCTTGGTGGGTTCGGTTTCCGCAATCTTCTATCTCGCGTCTTTCCTGCCGCACTATTACCTCGGATGGTGGGGCGGTATCGAAGATCTCTTCCAGTATTACAAGGGCGTGCTGTGGTACGAGAGAAGCGTTTCGACCGCGACCCATCCGTACCAATCGCCGTGGTGGAGCTGGCCGCTGATGTTGCGGCCGGTTGCCTATTGGCAGAACTTTCCGCCCAAGGGCGATGTCTCTACCATCTGGGGGGCGGGCAACCCGCTCACTTGGTGGGCGGTGA
>JASHZA010000391.1 GCA_030042765.1 Candidatus Binataceae bacterium
CGCGACAATTGGGATAACGATGAGGCCATCGTGATGAGTTCGCTCTAAAGGTAATAAACGCCCGCCAAGCATTGCGAAGTGGGCGTCGTATACTTGATTCTACCCGTTTGGCGGCGACTTTTCAGCGTTCGATTCTCACCGCCGACTCAACTTGTGGACCGAGAAACTGCCGCCCCACCCGCACGAAGCGCTCCGGCGTCTCGGTCACGAAAAAACGTTGCGCACCATGCGCGCTTATCCGCGCGAGCCGGAGCGCCGCCAGCCGCTCGCGCACCGTGGCCGCCGTTGCACTGGCTGAATCAACAATCTTCACCCCCGCTCCGAGCACGCGCGAGAAGACGCTCCGCAATAGTGGGTAATGCGTGCAGCCAAGCAGCAGCGTGTCGATCCCGCTAGCCTTAAGGCTCTCCAGGTAAAACGCCACCGTGCGCTCCGCGATTTCGTTGTCGGTCCAGCCCTCCTCGACCAGGGGGACCAGTAGTGGGCACGCGCGCGTGTATATCTCCGCGCGCGGTCGCAAGCGCTGGATTGCGCGCGTGTAGGCCCCCGACGCAATTGTTGCCTCGGTTCCAATCACGCCGATTTTGCCGGAACGCGACGCCCGCACCGCGGCCTGCGCACCAGGTTCGATCACTCCGATTACCGGTACCGCCGTGTCACTTGCAATTTCGCCCAGCGCCACTGCGCTCGACGTGTTGCACGCCACTACCAGCATCTTGATCCCCTTGGCCAGCAGGAACTCGGTGTTCTCTCGCGAGTACCGGATGATCACCTCATTCGACTTGGTTCCGTAGGGAAGCCGCGCCGTGTCCCCCAGGTAGATAAAGTCCTCGCCCGGCAAGCTTTCGACCAGCGCCTTGAGCACGGTCAGTCCGCCGATGCCCGAATCGAACACCCCGATCGATCGGTTGCGGCTATCCGCCGCGGCTCCCGTCCCAACGCGCAGCCGCCCGTCGGACGTCGCAATCCGGGCACCCTCGCGCACCACTGCAGTTCGCGCTCTTGTAACCTTCCGCCCGCCTGACGCCATCGCTAAGAGCCTGCGAGCCGCGTCCCGAGCGCAGCGGGAGTTGCTGGCATGGTGCCAAACACCCGCTCGTATGCGCTTGCGCTCTCCATGCAAAGGTAAAGCAATATTTCTGGGGCCCGTCGTTGGATTCTGGCGCGAATCGACGCGAACAGACGCATTCGCAGCGGAGTGAAGCTGCGCATGCGGCCGTCCCGACCCAGCACTTCTTCACCCGCCGCCAGCATCGGATCATCCGGGAAGCGTCGCCTTGCGAGGGCGCGCAGCGCTGGGGTCATCCTCAGGCCGCCCATGCTGACGAAGGAGATTCGCTGGGGAGGGACAACGTCGAAAAGATTGTCTATCAGCTCGCCATAGTCGTGATCCGCTTCGGGATAGGCAATCATCGGATCGAGATGAAATCCGACCTTGTAGCCCGCCTCGAGCACCCTGCGCGCGGCCTCGATTCGTGACGCCGGCGACGCTGTCCGATGTTCGGAGCTTTCGTACACGCGGGTCGGCGAGAGCGTCCATGACACCAAGGTGCGCCCGCGCGGATCCGCCGTCAGCAGGTTCCCGATCTCATCGGTTTTGGTCTTCAGCTCGAGCAGCAGATTCTCGCGCCGCGCGAAATACTCGACCAAATCGCGGCTTATTCCGGTGAGCGTGTCGAACGCGAGCGAATCGGCCAGTTCTCCCGTGCCCACACGGAAGCTCCGGCCCGGCGCGCTGCGACCGAGCCGGTCGAGTTCGTCAAACGCGGCGGCATAATTCGCGTAAACCTGCAGGCCCGGATTATCCGCGATATATTCCTGTAGAAAGCAATAGCTGCAATCCATCGGGCAGTTCGACGCGATTAGCAGCACCAGGTAGCCGCAACAGGCAAATTCCGATGATCCCGCCGGGCAACCCATCAGAAAAGGCGCTCGTCGCTCCATCACCACCATGCGCCGTTTGCCTGCCCCGAACGGATCGCGTACGCCCACGAGAGGACGCGCAGCCTCGCGCCCGTCGGGAACGTAGCGGACCTCAACCTCGGGCGCGACGGCGCTCACTACGCTCATGGCCAGCGCGCTCGATCGGCAACGCTCCTCGATCAGCACGGCGTCAAGCTCAAACTTCATCAGCGCCACCCAGCATTTCCGCGATTCGCCTGAGTCCGGCCGCGTGCCTGTCTATCGCGCCAATTAACCTCTCCAATTCTGCGCCGCCGCTTGCCCGTATCTCGATTCGAAGCTCATCAGAGCTCAGATCCACGGGCAACACCACCCTTATCCCCGGCGGAAGCGCAAGCGCGGCGATCTCGGTTCGCAGGCGGTCGATCGTCCGCTTGAGCCGAGGAAAACACGCCACGCGCAATTGTTCCACCAATGATTGTGCGCGCCCAGGAGCCGAACCGGTTCCTTCAAGTATCCGCCGAATCTCGTTGCGGGCAAGCACGCCTGCAATACTCTCACGGTCACGCAGCGCAATCTCATCCAGCAACTCCAGCGCGGTGACGAATTGCCCGGTTCGCAGCCGCAGCCGCTCAGCCGTCTCCAACAGCGCGACGCGATCCTCGTGGGCCAGCGCAAGCCATCGTCCCAGATGGGCCTTTGGAAGCCGCCGCTTCTCCGCCCAGGATCGAATCCTTGATTCCACGATGCCCGCGCTCATTGCCCGAGACCGGTTATCGCCCCGCACTTTACATGAGAGCGCATCGCTGCCGTGGCGAATGCGAGCCCTTCGTCGCTGCCCGTACGCCACGGTCCGAGAGCTCCGGACCGCAGACCCGAGATGAGACCTGTTGCGTCCTTGCGCCCGCGCCGCACGAGCCCCTTGGCGTAGATAGCGGACTTCTCCGCCAGTATGTCACACACCGCTTCGCGCCGGGCTGCCGTTAAATCGGGGCGCGTCAGCAGCTTAAGCAGGGCGAGAATCCGGAAACGATCGATCGCCGTTACGGTCGCGGAAAGCTGGTCCGGATGTCCCGCGCGGCGCGTCACCAGCGGCTCATCGATATACCCCGCTTCATGATTCGCGAGAATCCGCAGCCAGAGGTCATAGTCCTCCGCGGCCGCCATATCCTCGTCGAAGCCGCCGACCTTGCGCAGGTACGCTGTTCTCAAGATCACAGCGGAAGGACTGACCAGGCAGGTGCGCAGCGAGTCGATGAAGATGTCGCCCCCACGTTTGCGGTGACGCACGCCCGGATTTACCCGCCGGCCATCGCGTACCCAAATCTCATCCGTCTGTGAAATCTCGCACCGCGGGTGCAGGTGCATGAACTCTACCTGCCGTGACAGCTTGTCTGGCACCCATAGGTCGTCCGAATCGAGTAATGCCGTGAGCGGTGCGCTTGCCATCGCGACACCGACGTTTCGTGCCGCCGCGACGCCGCGGTTCTCGGTGCGCACCACTCGCATGGTGGCAGGTGCCTTCGCCGCGATGCACCGCAGTTGCGGCCAGGTGCCATCAGTCGAACCGTCGTCGACTACTATCAGTTCGAACTTTACCGCGTGTTGGGCCAGCACGGACGCAATAGCTGCGAACACCATGATTCGGTTGTAGGTCGGGATTATGACGCTGACCGAGGGAGTCATCTGCAATTTATCTGACGCGGCTTGCTCTCAAACCCGAACGATCCCGCGGCGCCGGTCTCCGGCTGTAATCACCAGAATCCGCCGCCGAAGTTCTTCGATCCCTTCGCCATCTGCCGCCGAGCACAGTATCGGTTCGAATCCCAGTACCCCAAAGCGTTCCAGCGCACCGGTGCGCTCTGAACGCCGCAGTTTGTCACTTTTGGTCGCGACGACTATAAACTCAAGATCGGCGCTCCGGAAAAACCTCGAGAGTTCCACCTCCTCGTGCTCGGGCCCGCGCCGGGCGTCAATGAGCATCACTAAAGCCGCGAGGTTAGCGCGGCAATGCAGGTAGTCGCGCATCAGGGCGCCTATCCGGTCCGCATCCGCCCGCCCCATGCTTGCGTATCCGTAACCTGGCAGATCGACCAGCGAAAGACTCTCGCCCACCGCAAAGAAATTGAGACATCGGGTGCGGCCTGGCGTCTTGCTCGTGCGCGCGAGACGGCGCTGTCCGGACAGGGCATTGAGAAGAGAACTCTTGCCGACATTTGATCTTCCTGCCACCGCCACTTCGCTTCTGTGCCACCGGGGACATTGATCCATTGTCAGGGCAGAACTGACGAATGTGGCTTCCAGATGCATAGGTGAATTCTAGCAGGACAAGCTGCCAGCCGGATTCACGCGCTATCTTCCGAAGGTTCCCACAAGTTCCGTGCTGGCCAGCACGTGCCCCTTCATTGCCTGCCGGACCTCGGCGGCGCTTGCCCCGGGGTTAAGCTTCAGCGGCGAATCTAAGGCAAACAGCTGGAAGTGGTAGTGATGAGGCGCTCCAGGGGGCGGGCATGGACCCTTGTAGCCGACGCGGTCCAAGCCATTGACTCCTTGTCTTGCTCCCGTTGTCGTCTGTGCTGACCTTGGAATGTCCTCCGGCAACTCGGTCAAACTGGAACCCAAATTGTAAATGACCCAATGAACAAATGTCCCCCGTGGCGCATCGGGGTCCTCGACGATAAGCGCGAAAGATCCCGTGCCCGTAGGAATCCCCGTCCATTTTAGCGGCGGCGACTTGTCCGAACCCGTGCAGGTGTACTCTGCCGGAATGACTGCCCCTTCGGCAAAGGCGGTGCTGCGAAGTTGTAGACTGGATTCCTGTGCCAGGCCGGCGCTCGCAATGCACACCGCTAAGATTAGAAAGGGTGCATATTTGACATGCATTTGCCTCACTTCTCCCTCGCATAGGTTGAAAAGGCGCCATTCTCAAAGTATGGATTCACTAGACGCTGGAAAGATAGCGAAGATTTGAATGGACGCGCTAGAGACTCTGATTTCCGTAATTGTTGATAAGACCCTCTCTGCCTCTTGACCAGCATTCGCGTTTTTCGGTACGTTTGATGTAGTCAAGGCTGGCTTAGGATAACGGTCGGTCTTGGTGAGACATAAAAACACGTCAATCTGTGCGCTGGTGGGGGCAAACGGGTTGACCTGAGAACTGGAGAGAAGCATCGTGGCAGAACCAAAGTACAACTTGCCCCGCGTCATGACGGTTAGGGAGCTCTCCGCGTACCTTCGGGTTCATCCCTCGACCATCTACAAGCTGCTGCGTCGTGGCGAACTGCCCGGATTCAGAATCGGGACAGACTGGCGCTTCAACGCCGAAGTTATCGATCGCTGGTGCCTCGAGAGGAACATGAAGCCGGGCGAGGGTGAGCCTCTTCGCGGCAACTGACACCCCCGTGAGCAAACTGGCGGGCGGCTTCGGAATTTCCGGAGTACCCGCCAGCGGGATCTTCCGGCCCAAGCATACGCCTAGCTGGGTAATCCGCCGAGGTTGATTTCAGCGTCTGCTTCCTGGTGCTGCTGGTGCCTCAACCAGCCGCCTGCCTGCGGGCCTCACCTCTAGTGCCCGTCCGGCAAGGCTATCATCGACAATCAGCGTAAGGACCGCTTCCGCTATTTCAGTCGGAGCGATAATCCGTGCCGGCAGTGATGCGCGCTCGCCCGCCCGTCTGGCAGCATCTATTCCCTTCCGCACCAAAGGCGTATCGACTACGCCCGGACATACGCAGTTTACTCGGATATTCAGCCTCGCTGCCCAAGGCGCGAGGGAAAAAGTGAAATTGACGACACCTGCCTTCGCCGCGGCATAAACCGGGTCTTCCTTGTAGGGATACAGCCCGGCCATTGAGGCCGTGCTGACAATTACGCCGCCACCTTGCCGCTCCATCATCGGCGCCGCGAGGTATGTGCCGAGGATCACCGCCTGAAGGTCGATATCGAGAACGCGCCGCCAGCGCCGGAGTTCGCCAACCGGAAAAGGCGGTGAGCCGACTGCGATTCCGGCGTTGTTGTATAAGATGTCAAGCCGCCCAAACTTCGCGATTGCGGTATCAAGCATCCTTTGCGTGTCATTGCTGTCGGTTACGTCCGCCTTAACGAACGTCGCGGTGCCGCCGACGCTTTCGATCAGCTTTACGGTGTCAGAGCCCATCGACTCGTCGAGGTCAGCGACCACAATCCGTGCGCCGGCGACAGCCAAGCGTTGCGCTGTTGCCCGCCCGATTCCGGAAGCTCCCCCAGTAATGACGGCAACTTTACCTTTCGGTTCCATGACGACTCCTCGCAGGATTTGGCCGCTTTAATCAAACCTTATCCTGGCACGCCCAGGCGCCTCACGGAGTTGAGGCTGGGCCGCTGGATGGGGACGCGGACGGTTGCTGGTTTGTGGCACGGATGCGGAACTTGACGGTCACCTCGTCGCCAGCCGGAAAAACGAACGCCAATCTCGGCACTTTCACCCCGAAGTCAGTGTAACGGAAGGTTACTTCCCCGTCTCCTGTAAACAAACCTTCGGGGCTGAGGGAGAGGCGAACCGGAACACTTATCTGGCGCGTGGTTCCGTGAAGGGTGAGGTTGCCGACCACCGTTGCGGAGCCCACCGCCCCAGGAACAACAACCTCGACTTTTTCGATCCGTGTGCTTTCGAAGATTGCCGCTTGGTATAGCCTGGTCTCGAGCGCCGAACTCAATATGACGCTGTCCCGGTGATCGCTGCCAGAGTCGTAGGTCGTCAAGTCGACAGTGAGTTTGACGTGCCCGGTAGTGGCTACGTCGGCTGGGTCGCCGTCAATCTCCCCCGAGATAATGTGGAAAGTCCCCTCGACGAAAGGCACGCCGCGCAATCTGCTCAAAGGTTCCTGGACGACCGCGGAAATCGTGCTCTTTTGGGCGTCGACCGGAAGATGCAGCATCTCGCCGCGGGCTGGGGCCCGCACAATAAGAAGAGCTGTCGCCCCGAGTATGGCCGATGAAGCGAAACGATGATTCATGATGCTCCTGTTGCAAGGAATCGTACTTGTGACGCGCCACTGTCTGGTCAGCGGTAGCTCACAATTTCGAGCAGGTTCCCGTCAGGATCGAGAAAATAGAGGCAATCATGGTCCCCCCAATCGATGGGACGCGCGCTCTCGACTCCGGCGGCGGCGAGACGATCGCGCGCCATCGCGAAGTCAGCCGGACTGACACGAAAGGCGTGATGGCCTCGGCCGAGTGGGGTTTCGATCAGGCGCTGGCGCTCGGTGGTCTCCAGCTCTTTCCGCGCAACCCGAAACAGCGCTAAATTCTGCCCCCCACATTCCAACAGAACCTGATCGCCAAGATGGGACACCACGCTCAGGCCGAGCACCTCGGTGTAGAAGCGTTCGGCCCGTCCGAGTTCAGAAACTTCTATACCGAAGTGGTCGAGCCGCTCGAGCCTCATGCTTGGTCTCCCTGCTGCAAAACCGTCGCCCCGAATCGTGACGGAACCCGGAGCCGGCGGCAACACTATCCGAGATCCGCAAGCAACAGGCCCGTCAGGTATTCGCCCTCGGGATGGCCTAACAGCACTGGATGATCCGGCCCTGGCCCAAGACGAGCCAGCATCCGGAAATGGCGTTGCGCCCGGCTCTGTGCCGTACATACAGCCCGGATGAAATCCTCGCCGCGAAAGTGGGCCGAACAACTGAAGGTCATCAGGTGTCCGCCCGGGGCGAGCACGCGCATCGCGAGCATGTTCAGTTCCACATAGAGACGGCCGGCATGTGCGGCGTCCTTCATGCTACGGGCGAGCGGCGGCGGATCGAGCACGACCAGGTCAAAGCGCTCGCTTGCCGCCGCCAGATAGCGCGCCGCCGGGGCCCGAACCAAAGCGCACGCACTCGTTTGGTACCCGTTGAGTTCGAGGTTTCGCCGGGCCCATCCAAGCGCACGCGCCGATGTATCGACCCCGACGGCACTGGTTGCACCGCCGGCGAGGGCCGCGAGCAGGAAACCTCCGGTATAGCAGCAGATGTCGAGTACGCGGGCGTTTTGTGCAAGCCGCCGCACGGTCAGGCGGTTTTTGCGTTGATCCAGAAAGTAGCCTGTCTTCTGCCCCTGCTCTAGATCGACCGCGACCTTAATTCCGTTTTCCATCACCACGGTTTCGGCCACCAGTTCGCCCGCTAGTAATCCGGCGCGGTCGGGTAGACCCTCCTGTCGCCGCACGGCGCCTTGACTCCGTTCGATGATGGCGCGCGGCGCGACCACGCGCTCGAGCGCGCTCAGTATTTCGCTCCGCATCCTGTCGGCTCCGCTGGTCAGAAACTGGATGACGACCACGTCGCCATAGCGGTCGATTACCGCGCCGGAGAGCCCGTCACCATCTCCGTTCACGAGACGGTAGCAATTGGTGTCCGCACCGATTATCTGCGATCGCAACCGCATGGCGTCGGACAGGCGGCGTTCGACAATCTGTTCGGGTACGAGTCCGGCGCCAAAACCAAGAAGCCTGACGGCGATAGTTGTGTTCGGATTGTAATAGCCGACGCCGAGCAGGTTGGCGCCCGCGTCGCGAATCTCGACCCCGTCTCCCGCTGCGAGCGAGGGTGGTTCAACCCTGGCAATTGCCTGCGAGAAGATCCAAGGATTGCCGCCGCGGACGGGACCGTCACGGCCCTTCTTGAGGAAAACGCGTCCGGCGATAGTCATTTGCGCCGCAAGCAGGAGCCGGGCGCCTATACAGAGGTGCCGGAGAGGCCGCCTCGGCTCGTCGGTTCTTCCGGCCGAACGAAAGTGCCGCTGCGGCCTCCGCTTTTGCGAATGAGCCGAAGCGCATCAATCACCATCGCGCGGTCGATTGCTTTGGCCATGTCGTAGATCGTGAGAGCAGCGGTGCTCGCCGCTACCAGCGCTTCCATCTCGACTCCGGTGCGGGCCTGAGTGGCGACGCGAGCCTCTATTTCGAGCGTCGAGCGGGTGTGGTCGGGCCGGAAATCAACCTGGACCACCTCGAGCGGTATCTGATGACATAGGGGAATCAATTCGTAAGTGCGCTTGGCGGCCATGATTGCGGCAAGGCGCGCGGCGGCGAGCGCTTCGCCTTTTTCAAGGGTGCCGCCAATGATGGCCACGAGGGTCGCCGCCTCCATCCGGACGGTAGCGCGAGCAATGGCCTCTCTTCGCATAACCGGTTTGGCGCCAACGTCGACCATGCGTACGTGTCCGCGCTGATCGAGATGGGTCAATTTGCTACGGCTGTGCGCGCCGGTTCCAATCTCCTTCTTGCCCTTCATCTGTGCAGCGGCTAAGAGCTTATGCTGACGCGGCAGGGGTGTACAATAAACTTGCTTCCCGCGGAATGCCGGGTCGCCAGAAAGCATTCAACCGCATGATGGCATTATGGCAGATGAAGTGAATCGGCTTGTAATCCTGGGCTCCGGTCCAGCGGGATTGACCGCGGCGCTTTATTCCGCGCGCGCCAACCTTGCGCCGCTTGTGATCGAGGGTATGGAGCCGGGCGGCCAACTCACGATTACCACCGAAGTCGAGAATTATCCCGGCTTTGAGCGAGGGATCCAGGGGCCGGAGATGATGGAAGTGTTCCGCCGTCAGGCCACCCGCTTCGGGACGCGCTTTGTAAGCAGCCAGGTGACCGCAGCCGACCTGAGCCGGTCTCCGTTCGAGCTGGTCACGGATGACGGAAAAATTCGCGCGGAGGCACTAATCATTTCCACTGGCGCTTCAGCCAAACTGCTGGGCATCGAATCGGAAAAACGCATGATGGGATATGGCGTGAGCGCGTGTGCGACCTGCGATGGCGCCTTCTTCAAGGACAAGGAAGTGGTCGTGGTCGGAGGCGGCGACACCGCGATGGAGGAGGCGACGTTTCTGACACGCTTTTGTACTAAGGTTACGATTGTGCATCGCCGCAATCAGCTTCGCGCGTCGAAAATAATGCAGGAACGCGCGACCCGGAATCCGAAGATCGCCTTCGTATGGGATTCGATAGTCGATGAGATTTACGGCGATCAGAAGGCCGGAGTCAGCGGTGTGCGCCTCAAGAATGTCGTGATCAATGCGCTCAGCGACTTCAAGACGGACGGTGTCTTCATGGCGATCGGCCAT
>JASHZA010000392.1 GCA_030042765.1 Candidatus Binataceae bacterium
AGTTGAGGGCGGCGTAATCTACGCGCTCCCGCCCGTGGAAGAGTTTGAGGACTGAGTGTTCAGCGGCCAGGCCTAACCGCCACCGGCGACGGTGCGCAGCAGCCGCGTATGCCACATAATCTGCGCGTATGGCGTATCGTCCATTTCCACAAAAACTCGCGCCCGCACCTCCATCTCGCCGCCGCCCGGGACGACCACACAATCGAGCGAGGTCAGTTCGTCCATAGTATTGATGCCTCCGGTGGGCTGTCCGAACATGCTGAGCCGCGGAGCACGGAAGTGCAGATAGGCAGAGAGTTTGGCGCGCTCCGGACCGCTCACCGATTTGACCTGGATTGATTGACGCTGGTCCCACACTTCGGTGGCGTCGGAGACAGACCCTTCGGCAAACGTCAATTGCCAACGTCCTTTGTAAGTCTGCTTGTAGCAGAGCGTGTAGGACTTCGTCAGCCAGACGATCCTTCCGGTGTCGGGTCCAAGCGGCACGATTGAATCGACCCGCGCTACGTCACCCGACCAACATCCGTGAAACACTTCCGGCAGGGGTATCTCACGAGTGTTGCCCTGCCCACCGGGCGTGATCGGAGGGTGGGGCATGCTCTCGCCGGGCTGTTGAAGGGCCGGCGGCTGAGTTACCTGCGGCGGCGGAATATCCTGTTGCGAAGGCAGGGTCTGGATCTGCTCGCCATCGGCGATGCCTGCCGCGCCAGCAACGGCCAGAGCCACGAGAGCAAGGATCGCGGAGATGCCAGCGTTAGCACCCCGCCTCCTTCGAACTTGGAGCGGGAGCGCGCTCATCCACGGTTCACCTTTTCGGTGGCGGTCTATTCGTACTCGTCGCCGAAATGGGCGCGGACAATGCGCGCCTTCAGATATTCCAACGTGCCCAGATCTTCGACGATGTCGCCGCCGGTGTCGTAGAAGAACAACTCCCCGTTCTTGGTGCGGCCCACCGCGATGATCCACTCAAGATCGTCGCGATCTTCGAGCAAATAATTGATTGTCTGGGCAACGCCCCGTCCCGGGATGATCGTGATTTTCGGACGTGCTAGTTTTTCCTGCTTGTTGGGCATCGCTTCGGTAAACACCTCGGGCGGGGAAGGTGCGAAACCACCCACGATTAGATTAGGGACGGCCTAGCGCTTAAGTCAATAGCGCCTGTACCGCGACCTCCACGTGATGGGTGTTGGGAAAGAAATCGAAGGCTTGCACGCGTGCTATCTGGTAACCGCGCGCAACCAACGTCCTTAAGTCGCGCACCAGGGTCGAAGGGTTGCAAGAAACGTAGACCAGGCGTTTGGCTTGCAGCCTGGCTACCACCTCCATCAGCTTCGGCGCGCCGGTTCGCGGTGGATCGATTATCACCGTCGCCGGCCGATAACGCGCCTGCGTGAGAAATCGCGCCGTCTCGGCCGCGCGCATGGCGAGAAACTGGGCCGAGCGAAAGCCGTGGCGCGCGGAATTGCGTCGCGCCGCCGCCACCGCCAGTTCGTCGGTATCGACGCCGGTCACCGTGGCGCCACGGCGTGCCGCCGGCAAGCTGAAATTTCCTGCGCCGCAAAAAAGATCGAGCAGCCGGCTGCCACCGCCTAACTCCGCCATCTCCATCACTGCCGCTACCAGCTTGAGATTCTGCTCGCGATTCACCTGGCTGAAGAGGTCTGCTTCCGCTTCGACCTCGCATCCTGGCTCGAGTACAAGGGTGATGCTGGCGTCGCCGAGCACGTGCCGGACGCCAGAGCCGCTTAGCACAATTCCCGCGGTAACCGGATCCGATTCCAGTATTCGCTTCGCGCAAACCATCTCCGCGGCGCGCGGTGCGCCGTCGAGATACGCAATAATCACCTGGCCGCGATCACCGGCGACCAGCTCGACTTCCGCGCATCGCCTGCCCAGAAGGCGCACCAATTCGTGAGGCAGGCGGAGGCGGGGCGCGGCCACAATACAGTTGTCGATCGGAACGAAGGAGCTGCTGCCCTGCTCTAAAAACCCCAACCGGCCGTCCGCGCCGGTCTTCAAACGGATTCGCGAGCGATATCCAAATTCCGCCGGAGCAGCCTCGACCAGGTTAGCCGCGTCGATCTCGATTCCGAGCACGTGGCGAAATTCCGCTGCTACCAGCTCGCCCTTGAACCGCACCTGAGCGGAATATTCGATTTGCTGCCAGTCGCACCCGCCGCATCGCGGCAGAAATGGGCAGGGTGGCCAGCGCCGCGCCGCTCCGGGCTGGATCACTTGCTTGAGCCTTCCAAGCGCGTAGTCGCGCCGCTGCGATACCACCTCAATTTCCGCCAGGTCACCCGGGGCGGTGTTCGCCACCATCACCGTTTTGCCCTCGAGGCGGCCGACTCCGAAGGGTCCGAAAGTCATCGCGGTGATTTCCAACTCGGCCATGTCTGCATGAATTATAGTCTGAAGCGCCGCGCTGCGCGTGTGGTAGCCGTACAGCGGTGGTCCAACCTATAATTGTGATGACGTCTATTCAGAGCGCCGGGGGCGTGGATGCCCGGAGTTCAAAGACTTAATCCTGGGTGGCTTCAACCGTGGCTACGGAAACCGAACAGCACGAGATTGCGCAGCCCGAGCGAGATTTGGAACGCTCGCGGCGCTTGAAAGTTTTTGTCGAGCGTTTGTTCGCGCGACTTCCGGCGGACCTGCTTGACGAGTTCTCGGCGCCACACCGCCGTGCGATTGCCGATGCCGGCTATGACTTTTTCGCCACTCGTCCCGAACCGCTTGCGGTACGCGTGCGGCCCGGCGCCGGCGATAGTCTGATCGCGGTCGAAACCGCAATGGCCGATTGCTCCTTTATTGTCGATACGATCCAGGAGTATTTCCGCAAGCACGGAATCCCCGTGCGGGTTCTGCTCCATCCGCTGTTCAACGTTTGGCGCGACGAACAGGGCTCGATCGTATCTTTCGAGCAGGCCTCGTCCGGTGAGCGCCCGGAATCTTTCACCCACACCGAAATCGAGGTCATACCCGGAGCGCCAGATGCGGCGGCGATCGAAAACGACCTGCGCCGGGTGCTGACACAGGTCCAACAGGTG
>JASHZA010000393.1 GCA_030042765.1 Candidatus Binataceae bacterium
GCATCGACCAGGAATTCGACCGTGCCGAGATTGTCATAACTTGCCGCTTCAGCCATCTTTACCGCGGCCGCAACCAGGCTATCGCGCAAACCCGGCGCGAGCCCAAGGCTAGGCGCGATCTCGACAAGCTTTTGATGCCGCCGCTGGATAGTGCACTCGCGCTCCCACAGATGGCTTACCGCTCCGGAGCGGTCGCCTATCACCTGCACCTCGATGTGGCGCGCGCGAGGCATCAGTTGCTCGACATACAGGTCGCTGTTGCCGAAGGCGGCGCGAGCCTCTGACTGGCAGCGCCGATACGCTTCCTCCACCTCGTCGAGGCGACTCACCGCGCGGATGCCACGCCCGCCGCCGCCCCCAACCGCTTTAATCATCACAGAACCGCCGGGACCCAACGCTGACAAAAACGCTTGCGCTTGCTCAAGGCTGGTAGGGCCTGCCGTCCCTGGCAGCACCGGAACTCCGCAGCGAATGGCCAGGGAACGAGCTTTGAGCTTGTCGCCGAACAGTTCGAGCACCTCCGGGCGCGGCCCGACGAATAGGATCCCTTCCTCGCGACAACGTCGTGCGAAACCCGGGTTCTCGCTTAGGAAGCCATAGCCTGGATGGATGGCGTCGCAGCCTGCTGCCTTGGCAACTGTTAGAATCTGTTCACCGTCCAGATAGGCGCCAGCGCCCATACCCCGCAAAGGTCGCGCCTCGTCGGCTTTTCGCGTGTGGAGCGAATGCGCGTCGTCCTCGGAAAAAACCCCCACCGCTCGCACATTCATCTCGGCGGCGGCACGCATCACACGGATCGCTATCTCACCGCGGTTGGCAATCAGTACATTCTTCGGAAGCATTTAGACGTGAATTAACCTTAGTTGCTTGAACGTTTGGGAAAACATGGGATTTTTTCTCGGATTAGGCGACGAACGCAAGTCAAGGTGATTCGGCCCGGGCACGCGAACCCTGCCCCTTTTTCCACAGGTTTTGCTATAAGTACGGCATGCCACGGGCGCGCGAGCGTGTCCGTGGGAGTCTACCGCAGGGGGTTGACCAGATGGGCGAGATACTCGCTGTTGGCGTCACCCATTACCCGCCTCTCGCAGGTCGCGACGAGACGATGACATGGGTTCTCAAGCGGATGCTCGAGAATCCCGGCCTTCCACCAAATCTCCGGCAAGCAAAGAACTGGCCTGAGCCGATGCGCGAAGAGTGGGGTCGTGACGACGGTACCGCGACCGCGAAACGGCATCGCGCGGCGCTCCGCGAATGTTTCCGGAGGGTCCGTGCAAAGATCGACGATTTCCGCCCTGACTTCGTCCTTATCTGGGGCGATGACCAGTACGAGAACTTCAAGGAGGATATAATTCCTCCTTACTGTGTGTGCGCCTACGATTCGATGGAAGTTGGGCCGCCACCCAACAACGTCTGGAACGAACCGACCGATAAGAAATTTAATCTGCCCGGGCATCCGGTCGCGGCAAAGTATCTCGCCGGCAAACTGATCGAAGCTGGGTTCGATACCGCCTACGCCTATCGTCCGCTACATCACCCGCTGGGCCACGCCTTTGCTAATGCGATTCTCTACCTTGATTACGACCGTGCCGGTTTCTCGTGGCCTTGTGTGCCTTTCGCCATCAATTGTTACGGTCGGCGGGTGGTCGCTCAGCGCGGCGGGCTTCCGGTGTTCGTGAACCCCCCGAGCGAAGACCAACTTGATCCCCCGTCGCCAAGCCCTAAGCGCCTTTTCGATTTAGGCGCGACCACGGCGCGGCTGCTGTCGGCCAGCCCGTGGCGCGTTGTCCTGATGGCTTCGTCGAGCTGGTCGCACGCCTTTCTCACCGCCAAGCACCATTGGCTCTATCCCGACCTGTTGGCGGATCAGACCCTCTACGATGCGCTGCGTGCGGGGAACTATGAAACTTGGAGGAATCGCCCGCTGTCGGCTATGGAAGACAGCGGCCAACACGAAATGCTTAATTGGATGTGCCTGGTGGGAGCGCTCGCCCAACTGGAGCGTCGTCCTAGTGAGACGGAATTCATTCCGACCTGGGTACTCAACTCGTCGAAATGTTTTCTCATCGCCGGTCCGCCTCAATGACACGCCGCCCAATCATTAATGAGGTTGCTTGATGACTCGTTATGCGCATGGCCGGAGGTTGTAGTGTGAAACTGGACGGCAAAGTCGCGCTTATCACGGGCACCAGCTCCAATATCGGCGGTGGTATCGCCGAGGGCATGGCGGCGGAGGGCGCTGCGATAGTCTGCGTCGACGTCAAACCTGATAATGCAGCCGACTGTGCGCGATACATCGCAGCTAGCGGCGGCCGCGCGATCGCCGCCGCCTGCGACGTAACGAACCAACATCAAGTGAAAGCTGCGGTCGACCAGGCGCGCGTGGCCTTTGGCGGCATTGACATCCTCGTCAACGGCGCCGCCATCTTCAACCAAAAGGGTGTCCTGGACATGCCGCTCGATGAATGGGAGCGGCAGATAGCCATTATTCTCACCGGTACCTTCCTCTTTACCAAACACGTCGCACGATTAATGATCGAACAGAAGCGCAAAGGCGCAATCATAAATATCATCTCGAGCGCAGCCCATCAGGGACAACCAAACAACGTCGCTTACTGCACCAGCAAATGTGGTCTGCTCAACTTCACACGCTCGGTCGCGATGGAACTGACGCCGCACGGGATCCGGGTCAACAGCCTGACGCCCACCGCAACAGATCCGTCCGAAGGCATCGAGCGCGCAGTCCGCTGGGGCAGAAAGATGCCGGAGGCTGAACGCATCAAGCAGGCCTTCGAACCCTTTCGCAAACGAACCCCGATGCAGAAACTGCCGAGCCCGCGGCATTACGCGAAAGCCGCGGTTTTTCTCGCATCGGACGACGCGGAAATGATGACCGGCACCGACCTGAGGGTCGACGCAGGCACCGTGGCGAGATATTGGGCGTGGGATCCCGCAGCATCGAGCCGTTAGCCATTCGATGCTCATCACGCGCGAGGAAAACGAACATGCATGATGCCTCCATGGAACCCCTAATCATAGATGACCGGGCTGCTGGAGTATTCCGCGTCAGCCGGCGCACTTTTACGGAACCCGAATTCCTCGAACTCGAACGGCGTCGAGTTTTCGAAAAGTGCTGGATCTACGCGGGACACGAATCCGAAGTCCCGAATCCGGGTGATTTTCGTTCCCGCCGCCTCGCGGGCCGCGCGGTTATCCTCGTTCGAGGCGACGATGGCGTTGTGCGCGTGCTGCTCAACACCTGCACCCATCGCGGGTCGTTGGTATGCCGGGAAAAATGCGGCAACGCCCGGACCTTTCAGTGTCCGTACCACGCCTGGACCTTCAACTCGCGAGGCGATCTGATCGGTGTTCCGGGCGAGGATGCGTATAGTCCGGCGTTCAAACGCGAGGATCTCGCTCTCGGCCAGGTCCGCCGAATCAATAGCTATCGGGGATTCATTTTCGCCAGCTTCGATTCGTCGGCGCCCGATCTTGATGACTATCTGGGCGCCGCGCGAGAATACCTCGATCTGGTTTGCGATCAGTCGGAAGTAGGAATGAAAATTGTTTCTGGCCAGCAGAGTTACAGTATCCGCGCGAACTGGAAGCTGCTGGTCGAAAACAGTATCGATGGATATCATGGCTTGCCCACGCATCAGCGCTACTTTAGTTTTCTCGCGGACATAGGAATCGACCTCAAGGCGCGCGGAGTTCTCGAGCGGCACAAGGTAGCGGACCTCGGCAATGGTCACGCTGTCATAGAATATACAGGGCCGTGGGGCCGCCCGGTTGCGCATTGGGTCCCGCCCTTCGGCGCCGAGCGAAAGGCGCGCATCGAATCCACCCGTCGCGATCTCGAGCAACGTTTCGGTGCGGAACGCGCTCGCCGCATTTGTGAGACCAGCCGCAACCTGTTCATCTTCCCCAACCTCGTTATCAACGACATCATGTCCATTACCGTGCGCAACTTCTTTCCGGTGTCGCACGATTACATGGAGGTGGACGCATGGGCGCTTGGACCGGTGGATGAACGCCCCGAGGATTCCGCGCTCAGGCTCGACAATTTCCTGACCTTCCTCGGACCCGGCGGCTTCGCCACACCCGACGACGTCGAGATGCTGGAGTCCTGCCAGCGGGGTTTTGCGAACCGCGAGATTGGATGGTCTGACATTTCTCGCGGGATGAAGCGCAACGATCCCGAGATCACCGATGAACTCCAGATAAGAACATTCTGGCGCAGATGGAACGAACTCATGACTGCTCCACTGGCGCGACGCGCGCGTCGCGCCGCCTGACCGTAGACTGAGCGAATTACGAGTTTCGCGGGAGATCATACATGAAGGATGCAGGGTGAGTTGCCGAGGGACAGCAAGGCCTCGGTCTCGATTCAATCCACTCCATCATTTGAGCTTCGCTTGACATACAATGACGCAGCAGTTGATCCGTCAGGAGATCGAAGATTTGTTGTACGCCGAGGCTGCCTTGCTCGACCAATGGCGGCTGGAGGAATGGCTCGGCCTGTTGACCGAAGATGCGACGTACCACATTCCGCCTACTGACCTTCCCGAGGGTGATCCCAAATCCACGCTCTACATAGTTGCTGACGACATGCTGCGAATCCGTTCCCGCGTAAAGCAGCTTCTCGGCAAATCGGCATGGGCCGAGAATCCGCCCTCGCGCACCCGCCGGATGATAAGCAACGTCAGAGTGCTCGGGACGGACGGCGACGAGATTCGGGTAACCGCAAACTTCGTTGTCTACCGCATGCGCTTCGAGCTGGTCGATACTTACATCGGCCGTTACGAATACACACTCGTCCGTCGCG
>JASHZA010000394.1 GCA_030042765.1 Candidatus Binataceae bacterium
CAGCCCAGACCAAGCGCTTGTCGGCCGGGTTTCGCAACAGGTAGGCGGGATGGAACGTCGGCATCAGCTTTACGCCGCGAACCTCCTGCCAGTTGCCGCGCAGTTTGCTGATGGGGGTCTTCACTTTGAGCAGAGCCTGCACCGCGAAGGTTCCCAATCCAATGATCGCGCGCGGCCGTACCAAATCGATCTGGCGAAACAGGAAAGGCTCGCAGGCGGCGACCTCATCGGGTTCGGGATTGCGGTTTTCAGGCGGCCGGCACTTGATGACGTTGCAGATGTAGACCTCCGCCCGTGTCATCCCCATCCCGCGCTCGATGATATCGGTAAGGAGTTGGCCGGCACGCCCGACGAAGGGTTCGCCGCGGAGATCTTCGTCGGCGCCTGGAGCTTCGCCTACGAACATCAACTCTGCTTGCGGGTCGCCGGTGCCGAAGACCAGATTGGTGCGTAACGGATGGAGCTTGCAGCGCGTGCATTCGCCGATAAATTCGCGCAGCGCAAGAAGATCTTCGGTTTTTTCCAACCGGGGATAGCGATAGAAAAGCTCCGCCGGAGCACCAACGGTTTGACTCTGGCCCGCAGCCTGCGGCGAAACCGGGGCGCCCAAGGCCGGTTGCCAACCCATCGCCACCGCCGGCGCCGATGCTTGCGCCGCGGATTTATTGCTTCCCGGTGCGGCGGGCGATGCTACCGGCACTCCGTCGATACCTTCCTCGCGCAGTTGCTCAAGGTAGTCGCGCACAGAAGCCAGGATCTTCGATCGGTCTGGTGGCGTGCGAGAATTACTCATGGGATTATAGTGCGCTCCGGAGGCGCCCCCAGCGGAACTTCGCCAAAACGTCCATGATAATCGCCGCCGCCATCCTCATCATCGCCGTCGTCCTCTTCGATCCGTCGCCGGCTTTCGCATGGGGTCCGGTGACGCACATCGCACTGGGAGTTCAAGTGCTAGCGACGGTTATCACCCCGGAGCATCCCCTTCAAGCGGCCCTCGCGAACATGCCCGAGGTTTTCCTCTACGGCAGCCTGGCGCCCGATATCGTTCAGGGGCGGCGCCTGCAAAGCCGCCTGCGCCGCCATTCGCATAACTGGTCAACCGGCTTGAGCTTGCTGGAGTGGGCGCGCGGCAACCGCGAGAGAACTTTCGCCTACGGCTATCTGGCGCATCTCGCCGCTGACGTGGTCGCGCATAACTTCTTCCTCCCGGCGCAGTTCGTCGGTCACTTCGATGCCGGTCTCGCCAGCCATATCTACAACGAGGCATGCTTCGATACTCTGTGCGATCCCGACTACCAGGAATTGCTGCTCAAACTGCTGGCCGTGGATTTTCGCGCGCTCGACGCGATTCTCGACCGCGCCATCGACTCTCCGCTGATTCCGTTCCGCGCGCACCGGATGATGTTTGAAGGGGGGCTCAGGCGCATCCGCCAATGGCATCGCGTGATTCGCGCCACCGGCGGCAACGTGCGAATCGGGCGGGCCGAAGCCGAGCTATTTTCGCAGGCCTCGTGTGATTCTATCGCCGGAGCGCTCGCCCATCAGGGTGAGGCGGCGTGCTGCAGATTCGATCCTATGGGCGGCGAGGCGATCAAAAGCGCACTTGTTTCGCGCCGCAATCTCCAGCGGTTGACCCGGATGGGTGCGGCGGCCGAAAAGAGCGCTCACGAGCTGGCCGCCTCGATGCTTGCGGATGTGCTGTCCCATCTCAGGCAGACGTCCTTCAGCGGCGCTGCCTGAATCCGCCCGGCTCAACGGGTCGCGCGCAGCGGCGTGGGCCTCTGCTTTGCCGAGCGGATGGCGAGCAGGCGGTCGAGAATAACGTCGCCCACTTCGTCCTTCGTCAGTTTCGGCGTAGTCTCTTTGCCGCCATCCATTCCGATAATCGTGACGATGTTGGTGTCGACGGCGAAGCCCGCGTCCGATCGCGAGACGTCGTTGCCGACGATCAGGTCGAGCCTTTTGCGCCGCAGCTTGTCGATCGCATTGACTTCGAGGTCCTCGGTCTCGGCAGCGAAACCGATCAGAATGCGGTTGCCTTTCCTGGACGCGAAGCGGGGCAGTTCATCGGGGATTGCGGCGAGTTCCAACGTCATCCCGCGCGGGTTCTTCTTGAGCTTTTGGGCCGCCGGATTTTTCGGGCGGAAGTCCGCGACCGCAGCCGCCATGATCAGCGCCGAACACCACGGGAAATTGCGCGAAACCGTGCTCAGCATCTCGGCCGCGTTGACCGTGTCGACGCGCTCGACGCCGTGCGGCGTGGGCTGTGCCGACGGTCCGGCGATGAGCCGCACCCCCGCCCCGCGCCGCCATGCTGCGCGTGCGATCGCGAACCCCATCTTCCCGGTCGATCGATTCGAGACGAAACGCACCGGGTCGATCGGCTCCTGTGTCGGTCCGGCGGTGATCAGGATGCGCTCGCCGGCGAGGTCGGGCTTCGACAGTATCCGCGCCAGCTCCTCGACGATTATCGCGGGGTCGGTGAGCCGTCCCTTACCCTCGTAGCCGCAGGCGAGGGCGCCCGCGTCGGGTTCGATCACGGTCACGCCGCGCGTGCGCAGCTTGCCGAGATTTTCGGTGACGGTCGGATGCTCGTACATGTGGACGTTCATCGCCGGTGCGATCGCCAGGGGACAGCGGGCGGCGAGCAGCACGGTTGTAAGGAGATCGTCAGCAATACCGGTGGCGGCCTTTGCGATTACGTCGGCCGTCGCCGGCGCGATAACGATGGCGTCTGCGCCGTCGGCGAGCCGGATATGGCCGATCTCGGATTCCTGCGTAAGACTGAAAATCTCGGTCGCCACCGGCTCGCCCGAGAGCGTCTGGAGCGTCAGCGGAGTGATGAATTCCATGGCGCTGCGCGTCATCATCACGCGCACCTTCGCGCCGGACGTCACCAGCAGGCGGACCAACTCGGCGCCCTTGTAGGCGGCGATGCTGCCACTTACCCCGACGACGACCGTCTTGTCAGTCAGTATGCCCATCGAAACGAATTCTATCGGGCATCGCATGAAAAAGGAAAGAATCCTTCGCGATGCCGCCATTCATCTCCGTATCAAAGGCCTGCAAAGCAAGTCGTAAAGCGTGAGTGCGGTCTCCGCTCCGGCGCTGAATAATTGGGGAGGAATGTGGCAGCGTGAGCCGCCAACGCCCACCGTCGCGTCACGCTGGCGGACCTTTGAGATGCCCAGTACCGCGGGTCCGGCGGGCCAGCTCTAGCCCTGGCCGTCCGCTGGCGGGAAGGGCGCCCCGTAGAGGCACTCGCGGTCTGCGGGCGCGAGGCCTTCCGCAGGAGGATTTTTTGGGGACCACCTGCGACGGCGCGGCTCGGTTTCGGACGCCGCGGACCAGGCAATGCTCTCCGCGCCAGGATGGTGCGCGAATTACTTATCTGACACAGAAGGCCGCGATGCGGCGCGCCGATAACGCGCCGCATCGCGGGTTAGTCAACTCGCTACAGCAGGTTGAAGTTATACTGAAGCTGCGCGGTCAGCAGGCTCTCGCCCTTGAACCAGCCCAGACCATATTCGTGGTCTCCACCCATGACCTCGATCGCCTGAAGCTTCAGGAAGTACTTCTTGGTCCACGGCGGATTCAGCACGATCGAGGGGAACGCCGCTATGTTCCTCCCCTTCACTTCGTAAATCATCGTCCAGGTCGGCGCGAAATCGTTCCACCACCACGACGTACCGACGTTGAAAAGCACCTGGACATCATTCTTCACCGTGTTCTCCGACAGGGCGTTGGCTACGGCATAGGTCTTGGAATTGTCCATTATGATGTTGTCGTAGACCTCGACGTTGGCTGAGAGATTGCCCGTCTGGGTCAGCCAGGGCGCATAGGCCTGGTCGACGTCGACCGCGACCATCCACTTGACCACGTCCGACCATGCCTGCCCGGTCAGCGATGTGGGCGCCATGTCATCCATGGAATTATGATTGGAGTACAGCATCTCGGCGCGCCCCACGGCGGGGAGGTACTCTGCCAGGGATGCAGGGATAGGCAGCGGGCGGTCAGCCGTGACCGCCGCGTCCTGGATGTCCGGGTACTCGTAGGTCCAGAGGTTCGTGTACGGGGTCCACTTGAGGCTGGCCGGATAACCACCGTTTACGTTATCGTTATAGTAGAGAGCGGTGAGCTCGGTTGCACCGACCAAGGTGTGATAGCGCACGCCCTCGTTCCAGTTCTGCGGCTGCATCCCTGGAATCCGCCACTGTCCGATGTCGATCAGGTTCCCGTCACCGGTAACGCCATAGGGAACCGTTCCCTTGCTCAACCCAAGCGCACAGGGCTTTTGCAGACCTGCCGGCACCGGATTGAACCCAGGCCGAACCCCGGCAGCCAGCTGCGTGCAGGTCCAAAACTCGTGGGCAGCCGGCGACGGTACGAATGCCCCGCTCAGGAGCGGCGCATTCAGGCCAAAGTAAGGTTGGTCAGTATAGCCGAGGTCGAACCGAGAGCTCGGACCATGTTCCGCCGATGGCGCTCCGGTCGCCGCGCGCGCGGCCTTCATCCCAGTCGTGCACTCGTTCAAGTAACGCCCGTCGGCGTAGTCGCACTCAGTCCATTGCGGCGCAAACCCCGGCTGCACGATTAATTCCAGGAAATTGGAGGTCAGCGGCCCCATCTCGGGC
>JASHZA010000395.1 GCA_030042765.1 Candidatus Binataceae bacterium
TACTTGCCCAGATGGCCAGGGTGTGCCGGATGGGCGGAACCGTCGCGGTCGAGGATCTGTATGCGAGCGAAGAACCCGGACGCGCCGCCTATTGGAACGCGATCGAACGCCTGCGCGATCATTCGCACACGCGTGCGCTGGCGCTGAGCGAGTTGGTTGCGATGTTCGCCAATACGGGGATCGAGATCGAAAGACTCTATTCGGACGAAATCGCGGTCGATGCGGAGTCGTGGCTCGCGTCCGCTCAGACCGGCACCGACGACGCACGGGAAGTCCGTGCTTTCCTGATGCGCGACATGAACGAGGATCTGAGCGGGATTCGCCCGTTCATGCGCGACGGCAGGCTCTATTTCACCCAACGCACGATCGCGATCGTGGGCCGCAAGCTTCGGCGCTAGCCGGACCTTTATCCCACCAGCACAAGGTGGAAGGTTCGCTCCGCGGCGAAGCAGATGCGCGGGTCGTTCCGATCGACATTCGCCATCCGAAGGTCAGGCCTATCGCTCGGAGATGAGGGCGAGGACGCCGGTGTATTGCAGCACGCTGGCGACGCCGCCGAGCGGACCGATCTCGAAGCCGGTGAAGAAACCCCCGATCGGCACCTGACCGAAGACCTGTCCGATATAAGCGGAGTCGAGGTCCGGAATATTGTAAAGGCCCGAGCCGCGCGATACGCAATCGAAGTAGAGGCCGAAGGCGGGCGGGTTTCGCGTCCGCGAGCGCATCGTCTCAAGCGTCGCCTTGAGTTCGTTTCGCGAGCGCTCGCCGTCGCGCAGCACCAGGCCGACGGCGTCGCCGACGGCGGGCCGATGAGCCACCGCAATCGCCCCGTGTTCCTCGCTCGCCCCGGTGATGTTGCGGACCTGGAAGCCGTCGCGCTTAAGCCGCACCGCATCGGGATTGAGCGGAACACCGAGAAAAATAAAGCCCAGCGCCCTCCGCAGGTCGATCGCAAGCGGGCCCGCGGCTTCGGCAAAGACGTCCCACGCGCGGCGGCCGTCAAGTTCGAAGATGACGTTGTCACGGACCGCAGTCACGCGATGGATCGAACCGACCGGCGTGCAGGCTGATGTGGCGCCGAGATTTATCTCGAAGTCCCCGGCTAGCATCATGCCCGCGACCGAATTTGAGCTGATGGCATCGCCGCAGAACTGGAAGGTCTCGCCCACCGAGCCGTCTTCGGTGGCGCCGCCGCCGATCACGGTAACCTCGGGCAATAATTGCGCGAGCGCCGCCAGCAGCGGCTCGGGTTGACAGTTGTAAGTATCGGGAAAGAGGCAAAGCAGGTTGGTGGCGCCGAGCATGGGCCGCACGGTGTGCGCGATTTCTTCGGCAACCTCGCGGGAACGCCCGCGCAATTGCGGCACGAATAGCCGCGTCGCCGCGATCGACGAACCGCCGAACACTATCACCGCGACCGCCGGTCCGGACTCGATTTCGCGCCCGCCACCGATCACCCCGATACTGCCGCATCCGGCCACATCGCGCGTACCGGCGCGTTCCGCCACATTGCGCACGAGCAACGGGTAAGCTCCGCCATGCGCGGTGCTCGCAAAGCAGAGCGCACCGTCAGCTACCCGCAATCCGGCTTGTGCAAGGGCTGCGGTGGTAGCTTCGAGAGCAGCCGTTCGCGGGTTGGCCGCAACTGAGTATCCCACTCCGGCGCGTATCACCGCGCACCATCCCGGTAACCGCCGGCGTATTCGAGCACTTGCACCATCCTGCGGATTCCAGCCCCAAGTTCCCTGACAGGAATCCGTTCGTCGATACCGTGGATCCCGCGCTCGGCAGCCGGCGAGACCTCGATTGGAATAAAGCCGTAGGCAATCAGCTTTTTCTGACGGAAATAGTGACTGTCAGTAAAACCCGCGATCATTGTTGGCACCACCGGGGCTCCCCCTTCCGATTCGGCGAGATGATCGATCGCATCCATCAGGAGCGACTTGTTCGGCGATGAGACCGCGGGAAAATTCAGCAATACTTCGATCTTGATGTCGTCGTCGCCGATCGCTTTGCGGATATTGCGCACGACGTGCTGCGGATCCTCGCCGGGCAAAAGACGACAATCGATTTCGGCGGAAGCGCTCGCCGGTATTACGTTCGTCTTCGCGCTGCCGTTGAGCACCGTAATCGCCAAGGTATCGCGCACAAGCGCGTTCTGCCGCGGCACCGCCAGGAATTTTCTCGCGTACTCCCCGTCCTGAAGCGCGGTTCTCAAGTCGAGGAATTCGGGCGGCCCGCCGTCAAGCTGGGCTATCGCCTTGAAGTAATCACGTACACGGTCGATGATACGAATCTGCGGGCGGTAGGCACCGAGATGATCAAGCGCGCGCAACAGCCGCGTCACCGAGGTCTCGGCGGGTGGAACGGCGCCATGTCCCGCAGGACCGGTGGCCGTGAGCCTGAGCCAGAGTGGAGTTTTTTCCGCGACTGAAACTGCAAAAAACACGCGCCCGTTGGGCCGACGCTCGATCGCTCCGCCCTCGTTCAAAAGATATCCGGCGTCAGCAAACACGTCGGCCTCGTGATCGACCAGCCATCCCGCGCCATTGCGCCCGCCCTCTTCTTCGTCACCCGTTGCGATGAACAGGATATCGCGATCGAGCAGAATTCCCGCGCGCTTGATTGCGAGCATCGCCATCAACTCGATGACACCGGGGCCTTTATCGTCGAGCGCGCCGCGCCCCCACAGTTCGCCGTCCTTGACCTCGCCCGAAAACGGCGGCACTTGCCATTCCTTGGGATTCGCCGGGACGACATCCATATGGCTCAGCAGCACAATCGCTCGATTGTGGCGGCCAGTGCCATGCAAGCGCGCCGCGAAGATTCCGCGCCCGGGCTGGGGCTGCCATATAGTCGCCGGAATGCCGTCGCTGAGAAACTTCTCGCGCAGCAGTTCGGCGGCCGGAAGCTCGTTGCCGGGCGGATTGGTCGTGTTGATCCTGACGTATTTCGAGAGCAAGTCGACCGCTTCCTGAGTGAGTTTGTCGTAATTGATGGGCTTGGGTGCCTCAGCTCTTTTCACCACCCCGCTTAGGGCAGCCGGGCGCGGCGTTGTCGAATCCGCGCCCGCGCGCCTCGCGCCAAGCGCGACCGCTATCGCGGCGACGGTTATCGGCACGAGGACACGCGCGCTACGGTACAGGCCCTGGCACCCCACTCGCACCAGATTGCGCGAGCATCGTGCGCGTATGCAAGAGACCATCAATTCGGTCAGCGGTCGCCGAAATTGAAGATATCGGCAACAGTTTGGAGAAAGGCGGCGGCTGGCGCCCCATCGATCACGCGATGATCGAAAGTGAGCGATAGCGTAAGCATCGATCGCTTCACGATTTCCCCTCGATAAATGGCGGGCTTCTCGACGATCCGGCCAACCCCGAGAATCCCGGTTTCACCCAGATTCAGAATCGGCGTGAAGGCATCGACACCCCACGTTCCGAGATTGGTAACCGTGAACGTTCCGCCCGTAACGTCTTCGATCTTCAACTTACCCAATCGGGCCCGTTCGCTTAGGTCCTTCGTCACTGCCGCAATCTCCCGCAGGCTCTTGCGGTCAGCGTCGCGAACAACCGGGACGATCAATCCTTCATCGAGGGCTACCGCCATCCCGATATGCACTTCCGGCATCATGACAATCGCCTCTTCAACGACGCGCGAATTCATCCTCGGATGACGCGCCAGGGCGCGCGCAGCGGCCTGAATCAGCATGTCGGTATAGGTGAACTCGAAATCGCGCGTAAGCCGTGCGCGCATCTCGGTCGCCGCTCCGACGTCGATCTCGCTGGTGATCGTCAACTGGGCGGTATCGCGGAGGCTTTGATGCATCCGCGTCGCGATCGTGCGCCGCATCCCGCGAAAGGGCAGAGTCGGGAGGGCCGGCTTACCCGGGCCAGGCGGAGTCGCCGCCGCAGCGCCGGCGACTCCGCCTGGCTTCGCTTCCGCGCCGCTCTCAGTACTGCCGCGTGTCTCCTCCTTGGCGGCCCGTTCGACATCTTCACGGGTAACCCGTCCTCCTGGCCCGCTGCCTCCGACGCGCGCCAGGTCGACGCCCAGCTCAGCTGCGAGCTTGCGCGCGACCGGGCTAACGGCGCGCCGGCCTTCAGCCGGCGCCGCCGCATCTCCGGCTCCATCGGCCGCGCTCAGGGGCGCGGCCGATGGAGCCGGGTGGGGCGCGGGAGCGGCCGCACGCCTTGCCGCCGCTCCCGCGCCGTGGCTTGCGGCCACCACCGCCACGTTTTCGCCGGCTTCCGCGATTACCGCCACCAGCCCGCCGCACTCTACCGTCGCACCTTCTTCCTGGACCCACAGCGCAAGCGTCCCAGTCGCGGGCGACTCAACCACGTACAGAACTTTTTCCGTCTCGACTTCGTAGAGCGGTTCACCCACGTTCACAGCTTCACCCGCCGCCTTGAAGCGACGCTGAAGCGTTCCCTCATGCATCGTGAGCCCGAACTTGGGCATCGTGATTTCAGTGGCCATCGATACCGGACGCTTTCCTTTTGAGCCTGAGGTTATCTCATCGTCTCATCACGACGACGGGGAAAAT
>JASHZA010000396.1 GCA_030042765.1 Candidatus Binataceae bacterium
TCGCCGATGCGCCTTCCGGCCTGTCGCCGCCCGGCGGGTAGACTCGTAGCCCGCGCCCCGTCCCACCGACGCATACGCCCGCGCCGTCCCCCTCGCCCCGGGCATACACCGGCACCATGACACAGGTTAGCGGCGCTGTGCAGGGTGAAATCCTTCACCCCCCCCTCCCGACCCCGACTCTTGCCGATAAGAGGCGCTTCTGAAATAAAGGAATCGACCGGGGTTGTACTCTCATACGCAGCGCAACGGCTGGGAGGCGACATCACGGACCACCCGATTTATCCTCCGCGACGCCCCGCCCAGATTAAGGAGGAACGATGAGCTACGATCTACTCATCCGCAACGGCACAGTCGTCGACGGCTCCGGGATGCCTCGATTTCGTGCCGATGTCGGCATCATCGCCGGCAAAATCGCGAGAATTGGCCGAATCCACGACACCGCCAAAGAAGTCGTCGACGCCGAAGGCCAGGTGGTCTCTCCCGGCCTGATCGACGCGCATACCCATATGGACGCCCAGGTCTTCTGGGATCCCCTCGGCACCTGCTCGTGCTGGCACGGCATCACGTCGGTGGTGATGGGCAATTGCGGCTTCTCCCTCGCTCCCTGCGCCGAGAAAGACAAGCTGATGGTGATGCGTAATCTCGAGCGCGCCGAGGACATCGCCCCCGAGGCGATGGAGGCCGGAATCAAGTGGTCCTGGGAGACTTATCCTGAATACCTCGCCGCCGTCGACAAGCTTCCCAAAGGGATCAACTACGCGGCCTATCTCGGGCATTCGGCTCTGCGCACCTGGGCGATGGGCCAGCGGGCGTTTACCGATCGCGCGACCGAGGAAGACTTGCAGTTGATGAAGCGCGAGGTGCGCGACTCGATTCGGGCCGGCGCGATGGGCTTCACAACTTCACGCACGCGCAACCATCAAACTCCGGATGGGCAGCCGGTCGCGAGCCGCCTCGCCGACTGGAATGAAGTCCGCGAATTAGTTGGCGTGATGGGCGATCTAGGCGCGGGAGTCTTTGAAATCGCCGGCGAGGATACCGGCGCCGAGGGAGATCGCGTCGACGATTATCTGAAGCGGCTGAAGGCGTTGGCGCTCGACACCGGCGTACCGGTTACGTTCGGGATGTTCAGCACCCGGCGCGCTCCCGACTACTGGAGGAAATATTTCACGCTTGCCGACGAAACCGCTCAGGCCGGCGGCCGGATGTTCATCCAGGTCCACAGCCGTTCCCTGAACGTCTTGCTCTCGTTTGAAACGCACATGCCGTTCGACAAGCTGCCGGCGTGGCGCGAGATCCGCAAGCTGCCGCTGGCCGAACAGGAAGCGGCGCTGCGCAATCCGGAGACGCGGCGCAGGCTGGTCGAGGCCGCGCGCGAGCGTCCTCAGGACAAGGGTGTCGGCGCCGAGGCCCGTGGAGCCAACTACAAGTGGATCTTCCCGCTGGACAAGCCGACTCCGCCCTATCGATCAATCGCCGAGATCGCGAGCGCTTCCAACAAGGATCCGGTCGACGTGATCATCGACATGGCGCTGGAAAAACAGCTGAAGCAGTTTTTCCTGCAAACCTTGATCAACGAGAACCAGGACCACGTGCTCGAAATGATGCGTCATCCGCGGTCCGTCGTTACATTCTCGGACTCGGGCGCGCACGTCTCGCAAATCATGGACTCGTCGCTCCAGACTCACGTCCTGAGCTACTGGGTGCGTGAGAAGCAGGCGGTCACGCTGGAAGACGCGATCCGCATGATGAGTTTCGTGCCGGCTTCTCAATGGGGCCTCAACGGACGCGGTTTGCTGCGCGAAGGCTACGCCGCCGACGTGATTGTCTTCGACCCTGAGAAGATTGCGCCGATGCTGCCGCAACTCGAGTATGACTTGCCTGCGGGTGCACGCCGTCTAAAGCAGAAAGCGACGGGCCTGGGTGCGACTATAGTCAACGGACAGGTTTTGCTCCGCAATAACGAGCACACCGGTGCGCTGCCCGGTCAACTCCTGCGCGGTCCGTTGGCTCGCTGATCTTTTCAAACGCTTGATTAGGGCGGGTACGAGTTGAACCTCGTTGCCCGCCCCTTTTTTCAACGAACACGGAAGGCTCGGGTTTGGCACGGGCCGCCAACGGCATGATAAAAAACGGCCGGGCTGCTTTTCGACCGCACGTTGGGGGGACCTACGGTATCGGCAGCCCGGCCTGACTTGGGGACAAAGCGCTGACGTTCTCGGGGGGAGATAGCAGCGCCGAATCACAGAACAAGCAAGCTACGTGCCGCCCAAAAAGCCTTGCAAAGTGTAGTGTGGCTGTCGAGAAAACCTTCGCCGAATGCGAAGAGATGCCGGCCGACGAATCTCCAACCGCGTTTAAGTAACTGATTTATCGAGGCTTTCGCATTTCGCTACAACAGTGCCCAAATCTTGGCGTCTCTGCCAAGCTGGCGTCTCTGCCAAGCTGGCGTCTTTGCCAAGCCAACGAACACTGAAGTGGCTGCAACCCGCAGCCTAATCTACTGTCAGAGGATCTGACGATCTTCGCAGGACAGGACTTGACCGAATCGCCGATGTGAAAGCTGGATTCCAGGCCAGAAAGGCCTCGAATTTTGCGGTGCGAGTTGAGACGGGCGCATTCGTATGTTAATTCGATAGGACGCTCGGGGCGTGGCGCAGCCTGGTAGCGCACCTGCCTTGGGAGCAGGGGGTCGGCCGTTCAAATCGGCTCGCCCCGATTTCGCGCCAGTAGCTCAGGTGGACAGAGCAGCGGCCTTCTAAGCCGCGGGTCAGGGGTTCGAGTCCCTTCTGGCGCGCCACGAGCTGTCGTCGCAGCGATAACCCTGGTCGCCGCGATTGTTCGGACGGGTGGTGAGTGTAGCTCAGTTGGCAGAGCACCGGGTTGTGGCCTCGGTGGTCGAGGGTTCAAGTCCCTTCACTCACCCCACATCTCGGGTTGAGTTCCCGCCAGGTGGGCCGTTAGCTCAGTTGGTAGAGCAGCTGACTCTTAATCAGCGGGTCTGGAGTTCGAGTCTCCAACGGCCCACCAA
>JASHZA010000397.1 GCA_030042765.1 Candidatus Binataceae bacterium
GACTGGTCGAGGCTGTGGCGCAACTCGAGAAGTCCAACAACTTCTTCATGAGCGCGCCGGGGCCGAACTGGACCGTCGCGTTTCTATACAGCCGTAATGCTTTCTGCCGCGGCCTTTACGCCCTCTACGCGCTGCGGGATCGCCTGCCGATCATCGCCAGATATTTTGCGATCGAAGGCGCCGATACCGTCGCAGCAGAGTCCGGATCGGCGGGCGAGGTGTCCGCAGCCGCCGTTGGCTTCACCCATCACGAACGCGATGGCGCGCGCGGAGCTTATTCACTCTACGTTCCGGAGAATTATTCTCCCCAAAGGCAATGGCCGCTGATCATCTGCCTGCACGGCGGCTATGGAGCGGGCAACGAGTACATCTGGACCTGGCTTCGTTCCGCGCGCACCCGAGGCTATATCCTGCTTTCGCCCAAATCGCTCGCCGAGACCTGGACGATGACGATGGGAAGTCCCGACACGCGCTCCGTGCTGGCCATGCTCGAAGAGGTCAGCGGGAGATATTCTATCGACCGATCGCGCTTATATCTGACCGGGCTCTCCGATGGCGGCATCTTCACTTACATCATGGGCCTCGAACGCCACGAACTGTTCGCCGGAATCGCGCCGGTCGCGGGCGCCTTGCACATGGCGGCGGACCCGATGCTACGCACCGGAACGGGCAAGGAGTTGCCGATTTTCGTGATCCATGGCGTGCACGACTTCATCTTCCCGGTGACCTTCACGCGCCAGACCAACGCGTTGCTGAAACAACTGGGCTACGACCTGAAGTACGAGGAATTGCCCGAGTGGGGTCATGCTTTCCCCTATTCGATTAACGAACGGCTGGTTTTGCCCTGGTTCGAGAGTCTGCCGCCGCGCGACGTCGCTTAGTCAATTTCAGCCCCGAGACAAAAAAGGAGGCCGGGTAAAACCCGGCCCCCGGATTGACCGTTATCTGCCGCTGGCATACGCGGTCGGCGCCCTCTCCCCGGTCAGGGGGAGGAATTCCGTCGGAACCCTCTCAACCGCCGTGGCGCAGCAGACGGCCCGAGGTTGCGCCCGTGCACTTGTTATCTTCGAATGTCACCTCGCCGTTGACCATAATCGTATGGTAGCCCTCGGCGCGCTGCACCCGCCGCCATTCGCCGCCCGGGAAGTCGTGGACGATTTCGAGCGGCTTGATCGCAAGCTTGTTGAGGTCGTAGACCACGATATCAGCCCAGTTGCCCTCGACCAGCGTGCCGCGGTTCTTGAACCCCGCACACATGGCCGGATGGCTGCTCAAGCGGAAATGGATCTCCTCGAGCGGCAGGATATCGTTGTCGCGCCCCATCTTGATCAGCGCTTCGGTCGAGTAACGGCCGCCCGAGAAGAACTTCGTATGGGCGCCGCCGTCGGAAACGCCGAAGATCGCCATACCGGGTGAAGTGACCATCTCTTTCAGATAGTCGTTCCGCACGTTAATCGGAGGCGTGTAAAACTCGGTATTGAGGCCATCCGCGCAGGCGATATCGAGCATCGCGTCCACCGGATGCTTGTTCTCCTTTCGCGCGATCTCGCCGATCGTCAGGTTCTCGTACTTCTTCAGGCTCGGGTCCTTGCACTCGAGCACGAAGATGTCGCGAACATTGTTGGTGATGAGGCCGGTCATCTCGTCGACCTTGCGCAGGCCCGGCCGCCGCTCGGGATCGCTCAGCTTCATCAGCCGATCCTCGACCGGACCGGTGGTCACTTCACGCCATTCGGGCATGTCGTCCCACAGGTTCCAATCCTTGAAGGTGAACAGGAAGCCGACTTCGAGCGTCGCACTCTGCCCATAGACTCGGATGCCGCGCCGGGCGCAGCTTTCGATCCAGTGCAGTTGCCGGCGGAAACGCTCCGGATGAGCGTCGTTCACCGCGATCGCGTTGTAAAGAATGGGCCGGCCCGCTGCCAGCGCCAGTTCCTCGAAATGGTGCTCGGTATGGTCCTGGATGTCGCCCTCGTACTTGCTGGCGTCCGGGATGTAGGACATCTGGATGAAGCCTTGGTTGCGCTGGCCAAGCACGCTTGCCAGCGCCAGAGCGGTTTCATCGTGCATCAGATCGGTTACCATCGGGGTGCCGTCGTAGTCGGCCTGGACGCTGTTGCGCCCGAAGCGCTGCGCCGACCATCCGCAGGCGCCGCGGTCCATCGCCTCGTTGATGATGCGGCACATCTCCCTGGTCTCAGCGTCGGTCGGCATGCGGCCCGTCTTCGCCTCTTCCAAGCCCATAACCCAGGTCATCACCGGCGCCATCGGAACGAACGGCAGCATGTTGACGCCCTTGGGATGGCGATCGACGCTGTCGAGGAATTCGGGATAGGTAACCCAGTCCCATGGCAGACCGGCCTTCATCGAAGCGTACGGGATAGCTTCGGTACGCGTCATCGTCAGCATCGAGCGGTCACGCAAATCGGGCTTGACCGGGGCAAAACCGAAGCCGCAATTGCCGATGACAATGGAAGTGACGCCATGCCAGCTCGAGATGGTGCAGTACGGATCCCAGAAGAGTTGCGCGTCATAATGGGTGTGGAGGTCGACGAAGCCGGGCGCCACGTTCATCCCGGCGGCGTCGATCACCCTTTTGCCTTCGTGGCCCTTGAGCTTGCCGATCTTTGCGACCTTGCCATCCTTGATCCCGACGTCGGCCTGGTATCGAGGCATCCGGGTGCCATCGATGACCATGCCACCTTTGATAACGACATCGAATTCCGCCATTTAAGTCCCTCCTACCGTGCGCATGTGCGCTCGGGTGAAAAGTTTTATGCGGTTGACTTGAAGCCCGATTGTCTGTGAGACACCAGCTTTCGAGGGGACACTTTCTCTAATATCCCCGCTTAACTCCGCTTATAGCGGAACTCCCGCAGATTCTACAAGTGGAGGCGCAGGCCGGACGCCACCGGGCGACACCCTCTGTGGCTTCTCATGGGCCGGCGACTGCGCTCCGCTGAACACCCTCGATGCCTAACGCCCCTTGAAAGTCGCCTCGCGCTTTTGCAGGAACGCCCCCATCCCTTCGACTCGATCCTCGGTGCCGAACAGGAAGCCCATTGCCTGCCGCTCACTCTCGATTCCCGTTTTCAGGTCCGAATTTATCCCGGCATGCACCAGCATCTTGGCGCATCGGACTGCAAGCGGAGGCATCTTGATCAATCGGCCTGCCCATTCCATGGCGGTCCCGAGCACATTGGCCGAGGGTACGACTTCATTGACAAGGCCGAATTGAAGGGCCTTTTGGGCGGTCAGGGGATCACCAAAGTAAATCATCTGTTTGGCGATGGCGGGCGGTAGCATATGGGAGAGGCGCTGCGTTCCCCCGGCCCCAGGCAAAACACCGATCTTGATCTCCGGCACGCCGATCAGTGCTTCCTCGGCCATGATACGAAAATCACACGCAATCGCGAGCTCGCAACCTCCGCCAAAGGCCAACCCATTTACGGCGGCGATGGTCGGGCGGTCGAGGTCGTCAATCGCACTGAAGGCTATCTGGATGGTCTCGATGAAGGCCATAAACTCGCCGCTGGAACCGATACTGGCAAGATTCGAGATATCGGCACCGGCGCAAAAAGCTCGCCCATTGCCGGTAAACACCAGCACCTTGACGGATTTGTCGGCGCGTACGTTGGCCACCAATTCGCCGAATTCGCGCACCATTACAGCGTCGATCGAGTTGAGCTTGTTTGGGCGGTTGAGCCTGACCACCGCGATCCCGCTGTCGAGCGAGTACTCGAAAGTTTGATACATTTGGTTTTCCTCCCGGCGCCGTGATAGCAAAGGCTTTCACTCCCATGTTTCGGGCGGGGGAGCGGCCGGAAGCCGAGCGTGCCATGCAACAGCGAACTTGTCCACGCGGCAGCGCTCGCTAATATTGGCGACGAATGAAA
>JASHZA010000398.1 GCA_030042765.1 Candidatus Binataceae bacterium
GAAAAATGGCTTTCGACCGCCAGGGCAGCGCCGCCGGTCAGCACAATCACCATCAGCAACAGCGCCAGAATTCTCCTCAAAAGGCTTGTCCTTTCGGTCGCGTCCACCCGGAACACACGTCGCCCCGGCCTCCATTTCACTAGCGTAAATTGTGCCAAAAGGGAGAAGGGCGGATCTCCGCTTAAAACGATCCTAACGCGCCTTTAGGGACAAGAATATGAGTCTTGACGCTACAGGCCGTGTGTAGCCGTTGGAGCCACTGACGATGTGCGAATCTCGGAGGTCGAACCGTCGCGATACCTTCGTGTTCTCATGTGTTTGGAATATCTGAAAAGCCCTATCGTCGCGTCGATTATGCCATCATGCGCGCCGGTGAAGGCCGATTATACCCGCATGTTCGCAATCGGGGTCGGGCGCGAGGGAGTGTGTAACGCATGCATGAATGGAGCGAGTATGCGCAGATCGCCATTGCGCTGTTCGTGATTGCCGATCCGATCGGTACGGTTCCGTTTTTCCTCAGCCTTACGTCAGGTCTGACTGAGGAAGAGAAGATACACACGGCCAATGTTACCTCATTAACGGTTGCGATTGTGCTGGTCCTCTCGGTCTTCGCAGGCGAACCTTTGCTGCGCCTGTTCGGCATCAGGATCGCCTCGTTCCGTGTCGGCGGGGGAATCCTCCTCCTGATGATGGCGATCGGGATGATGTACGCGCGCCCCGGCCGCGCTCGACCAACTGAACTGGCGGCCAGGGAACCCGGATTCGCGGCCGTGCCGCTCGGGGTTCCGCTCGTGGCAGGCCCCGGCGCAATCAGCACCGTCGTCATCTATGCCGATCAGGCAAAGAGGTGGCTCGATACTCTCTTCCTTGTAGCCGTAACCCTATTCGTCGCCGCGTCGGTATGGATCGCGCTGCGCCAGGCGGACCCCCTGAGCCGGCTTTTGGGAAAGACCGGCATCAACGTGATTACGAGGCTGCTGGGGCTGCTGCTCGCCGCGGTTGCCGTTCAGTTCATCGCCGGCGGATTGAGCCAATTGCTCCCCGGACTGGCCGGGCATAGCTGAGCGCTGACTCGGGCGTGAGTCCCGCGGGACCTCGCAAATTGCACGTCCTCTCCACTCTCATACGGCCTCTCCGCCACTGCCAGCCCTCAATAATTGGTGGAACCGCTGGAGTAAAGTTCTGGCGGGATATGATGGTAAATTATCGGCCCGTATATCAGTACACAAAGCACGATGGTCGCCGCCACCCAATAGCCGAAGCGGTCGAGATTGACCAGCCATCCGCTGGCTGGCGGCGGTTCGATCGTGTCCGTAAATGGAATGTCGGCTATCTCGGTCGGCTCACCGAACAGTACCGTCATCGCCAGCACGACGAAAAAGAGCACCGCGCCGATGAACATCAACGTGCCGCCCACGCCGGTCAGGATGCCGGCCTCCCGCCATCCCGGCGGCAGCGGATAGTCGATTAGCGAAATCGCGGTGCGCCGCGGCATTCCGGCCAGCCCGCCTGAAATCAGCCCACGCGCGAAAATCAGGACGCCGACGAAGTAGCACCACGCCTGCGCAAGCGCGATACGCTTGCCCCACAGCCTTTTCTGCTCGAGGTAGGGCACCAGCCAATAGGTTATTCCCATGTATGACAGCGCGACCGCCGAGCCCACCGTCAGATGGAAATGCCCGGGCACGAAGGCGGTGTTGTGGATATCAAGGTTGATGCTGTAGCTCGCATTTATCAGGCCCGTGATTCCCCCGAGCATGAACGCCAGCATCGCCAGAATTTGCGCGGCCACCGACGGCTCACCCCACGGCAGCGTGAAGATCCAACCGAGCAGGCCGCTCCCGCCACGCCGCCTCCCGCCGATCTCCAGCGCGTACATTACTGAAAACGCCGTTAACAGGCTCGGCAGGAACACCACGAATGTCAGCCCAGCCACGACGAACTTCAGCCCCGGGGAGATTCCCGGATCGGCGTACTGATGATGCAGGCCGATCGGGATGATACACAGGAACATCAGGAAAACGATCCGCACCGCAGTATCGCTGAACAACGAACCGCTTACTTGCCGGGGGATCATCGCGTACCACGACACGTACACCGGCAGCAGCCAGAAATAGACGATCGGATGGCCGGTGAACCAGAACAACGTGCGGCTCAGCATCGGATCGACGCCGCTCAATATTCCGAGCGACCACGGGAGCAGCATGAGCACTACGTCCGCCGCGACCCCGACTGAGGCGATATCCCAGAAGATGAATGTGACGACGGAGATATAGGCGAGCAGCGGAATACGCTCCCCGCGATGCTCCCGGCGCCATCGGCTCAGACTCAGGAACAGGTTCGCCGAGGTCAGCCACGTGCTCACCACGATCAGCGTCAACCCCAGGTAAAACGTCCAATGCGCCTCCAGCGGTGCGTAAAAGGTATACAGTACGCTCGCGTGGCCGCTCAGGATCGCGCCGGCAGCCAGCGCTGCTCCTGCCAGCAGCGTGACGAACGCCGCCCACAACAGACCGCCGTTGAGCGGCCGATTGAGCCCGCGGGCCGTCGTCAATGAAACGAAGCCATTGGCAAACGCAAAAGTCAGTACGATTACGTTGAATACCCCGTGGACCGTCAGGCCCTCGTAGTACGTATGTAGTCCCGGGAAGTACCGGAAAACGTCGATATCGGCGTAATTGAGCGCCTGCGCGAGCCCGTTGACAACGCCCACCGCGAGCGCGGCAAAGCCAAGATACAACATCAGGCTGATCAACCGGCGCTGATTGGCCGGCAAAGCGAACGCTCGATCGGGCTCATACACGATCGGGGTACTCATTTGACTATCACCTCACCCCACATCGTTTGATGTTGTCGGCCGCAATATTCGTGACAAAGCAACAGGTAGTTCCCGGGGTGCCTGAAACGGTAGGTCTCAACCGTCACATATCCCGGCACCGCCATCATGTTGACGCGCGTGCCGGGGATAAAAAATCCGTGGATCACATCCGTCGACGTTACCCGGAACGTTACTTCTGAACCGGCCGGGACTTCGATCTTGCGCGGGAAAAAGATCCATTGCATCGCCAGTACCGCTGCCTCGTATCGGCCCGGGCCGATCTCGTGAATGCCGGGATGGTTGAACGGCGGCGTGACCAGCACTGCCGTGGCCAGGGGCTGCCCGTCTTTCGGCATGATCCGCCCGCCATGACCCGGCAGATGGATGTCCATGAAAAGCGTGATGTACGCCAGACAGCACAGCAGCAACCCGAGCACCGCCGCCGAGAACCAGAAAAAAATTCGTTCGTAACGCTCCATCGCGCTATCTCCCCACCAATGCCCAGAACATCGCGCCCCACATCCCCGCAATCACTGCGATATACACCGTCATCACGAAGAGCGTGCCCACCGGCGGCGGCACTGTTTCAGGCTCTCTCTCTTCTCTTTCGGCCATCGCAACCATCCTCCTGCGCTGATCAGTCAACTACCTGGTCCGGGAACGACCTGCTTTGTGGACCGTCTGGCGCGGCGGCGCCACTGCGGTGCTCGCCATCGCTACGCAATTATTCGGGCGGGATCAGGTTGCGGATGTAGCGCCCGAGAATCGCAGCCGTGATCAGGAAGATACACGCCAGACCCGCGGCCACCACCATCGGAAGCGGATGAAAAATCCCGGCGAGAACCTGGTCGAGGGTCCACCAATCGTAAAGCACAACCGGCGCGCCGATACTCAGGAAAACCGCCATCGCAAGCGCGAGCCTGCCGATCGGAATCTCCTCCTTAGCCATGGCGCAAGTTCTCCGAAGCTTTCCCTCCGCGCTCCACCTATGCATCGGCTCCGCCGCGTTTGCAAACTAAAAGTCCGCGCGCGCTCGACGTTATCCCCAACATTAGCCGCGTTAAACGCCATCGCCAGGCGCTCAAACGCGATCAGGCGCGCGCGATCTACGGGACACAGTGCGATGGGGTGGGCTTGGATGGAGCGCGGGGTAGGGCTTGAACCTACGCAGCAGGACGGACCCCGCTCCCTGAGTGCGCTCGAAGACTCAGGCCGTTACCGGCTCCGGCACCCGCGCCCACGTCGCAGGGTACGCATGCGCCAACGCTTATCAACGGATTTTTCGTTGTCTCTATGTTGCGCTTTCGTGTCCCGCCAAGCGCGCGCGAATACTCGCCGATTTGCACCTCGACTTTTTCCGCGCTCGACGTTCACCCGCCGATAGCGCCGTCAATCCGGATCGAGTATTGATGCCATTCTGGCGATGGCGCTTGCACTCACGACGATGCCCGCGATATGCCGAAAGTCCCGCTGATGACGGCCGCCATCCATTCGCCCGCACCTGCGCCCAACGTCTTCGCGCACCGCGACTTCCGCCTGTATTGCGGCGCGCTCTTCATCGCCACGCTCGCGAATCAGATCCTGTCGGTCGTCGTCGCTTGGCAAGTCTACGACATCACGCGCTCTGCCCTGGCGCTGGGCTACGTCGGCCTCGTTCAATTCCTCCCGATGGCGGCGTGCGCCTTCGTCGCGGGAGATTTGGCCGACCGCGTCGATCGCCGCACGATTCTGACTGCCAGTTATTTTGTCCAGGCAGCCGGCGCCGCGCTTTTTGCGCTCGTCACGCTGATGGGCACTGGATCGATCTGGCCCTTTTACGCGATTCTGGGGCTCTTCGGCGCCACCCGCGCCTTCGGCCAACCCGCCGGCCAGTCCTTTCTCCCTTTGCTCGTTGTCGAGGATCAATTTCCGGAAGCGGTCGCCTGGACCGCCTCCGCCCGCCAGATCGCGGTCATTGCCGGCCCTGCGCTCGGCGGTGGGATCTACCTGCTCGGGCCCGGTATCGCCTACGGCATATGCCTCGCCGCATTTCTTGCCGTCACCGCCGCAATCACCGCGGTGGGAGCGCGCAGCCAGAGCATGGCTCTTTCGGAGAGCGGCTCGACCTTTCAACGCGTGACCGCCGGGATTCGCTACGTCCGCGGCGAAAAGTTAATTCTCGGGGCGATCTCGCTCGACCTCTTTGCGGTATTGCTCGGCGGCGCCACGGCCCTGCTTCCGATCTACGCGCGCGACATCCTGCGCATCGGCCCGGCCGGGCTCGGACTCCTGCGCAGCACCCCCGCCGCCGGAGCGGCGGCGACCGGTCTCGTCCTGGGACGCATCCCGATGCGCCGGCGGGTCGGCGACATCATGTTCGCCTGTGTCGCTCTGTTCGGTCTTGCCACCATTGTCTTCGGACTATCGCAGAACGTCGCCCTCTCGATGACTGCGCTCGCCATCCTCGGCGCGTCCGACATGGTGAGCGTCTACGTGCGCTCGACCCTGGTCCAGCTGGCGACGCCCGATCCGATGCGCGGGCGGGTCAGCGCCGTCAATTCCATCTTCATCGGCGCCTCCAACGAATTGGGCGAATTCGAATCGGGGATCACTGCTCAATGGTTCGGCACGGTGCCGTCGGTCGTCATCGGCGGCCTCGGAACCCTGGTCGTGGTCGGCGTCTTCATGCGCCTTTTCCCGCAACTTCGCGCGATTAACAGGCTGTCGGATATCACGCCCGGGGGCTAATACTGCCGCCGTCGACCGCCTCGATCTCTTCCCTGCGGCGCCCCCGCATCAGGCGT
>JASHZA010000399.1 GCA_030042765.1 Candidatus Binataceae bacterium
CCGTGCGCGGCGCCGCCGTCTGACCCGATTGGCGGTCATGTGCTGAGCCCGACTCGATTCTTTAAGGCGCAGCCGGCTGACTCCCAGGCGTGAGGCAGCTGCGTGACCCATTGTCAGGGCACCCAACCGCCTCCGCAGGATTTCCGAATCGATTGATAATGCTTCACAGATGCTGTCGAACGAGAAAGGGTAGTTGGCGCCGCGCGTGTTGACCCACTGGCCAGCCTCCGCGAATGCGCGGCGTTTGCGGGCACTGCCGGACCGATTCCAGCCCTGCAGGATGTTGATGGCGTCCACCAGGACCGCGAGCATGAGCCGCTGCTCGCTGCATAGTCCCGATCTCCCTATCGCGCCAAAATACTGGCTGGGAAGTATGACGTCAGTAAGGGCAAGAGCGTCCCCAGCTTCCATCTCTCGGTCACCTTGCTGCATCGCAATTGAGCTCCTTTTTCTTTCGGGGGTGCGCTGCTCGAACGAGGCTAAGATTTGAAGCCGTTTGCCCCCTGTAAACGCGCTTCTTAATCGAAATAGATGTTAAAAGAGCTATAGCAGCACCTAACATTTCATACAAGAGAGAAAACATAAAATATTTAGTAGAAACATTAAATTGAGCTAAAATGAATCAACGCTGCCAAATCTGCAGCGATTAAGTTCCATTGGGACGAAATTTCGTCGAAGCTGCTTGCGGACGCTATGGACAGACCATAGGCCTCAGTTATGGCCGCATTTGCTGGTTTGTTATAGTGAAACCGGGAGCCGAATTTGCCACGGTTGAGGGCTGTTTTTAGCCGCAGCCAAGGCTGGTCCGGCCGCTCGAAGGAGAACTCCGATGGCAGAGTTATTCGCCAGAGACACCATCAAAAGCCTTCGCAAACTTCGTCAGCTCAAACCCGATCTCTTCAAGGGTTTCATGGACTTCGACCAAATGGTCTTCAAGGACGGCGCCTTGCCAGCCAAGACCAAGGAGCTGATGGCGGTAACGGCGGCCCACGTCACACAGTGCATGTGGTGCATCGAGGATCATACCAAGCGCGCCAAGAAGCAGGGCGCCAGCGATGAGGAGATCGCCGAGGCCGCCTTCGTAGCGATGGCGCTAAGAGCGGGCGGTGCGTTCGCACATTCGTGTATTGCGATGGCGGTGACGGAAGAACACAAGACGCCGGTGGAGCCGCAGAAAGGCTGAAGGGGAGCGATGAAGCAGCAGAACCAACGCCCGACGCGACGGATTCGTGTAGGCGGTGTCGAGGTCGGCGGTGACGCGCCGATTGCGGTGCAATCGATGTGCGCAACCCGCACGATGGATATCGACGCCACCGTCGCGCAGACGCACCAATTGGCTCGAGCCGGGGCAGCGATTGTGCGAATCGCCTTGGACAATGAGAAAGAGGTCGCGGCCCTCAAGGAGATTCGCGCACAGACCGCTGGCGTTACGCTCTCGGTCGATTTGCAGGAGAACTATCGCATTGCTGACAAGGTTGCCCCGCACGTCGACAAGATCCGCTACAATCCTGGCCACCTGCACCACATCGAGAAGGCCAAGACTATCCGGCAAAAGGTGAAATGGCTGGTCGATGTGGCCCGCGATCATGACCTGGCGCTGCGAATCGGCGTCAATTGCGGCTCGGTCGCGCCTGAATTCATCGAGAAGTTTCCTGGCGATCAGCTCGCCGCCATAGTCGAGTCGGCCGCGCATCATTGCGAGCTGATGAACGAATTCGGGTTCGAGCGCTTCGTGGTTTCGCTCAAGGACTCCGATCCGGCCAAGGTGCTCGAGGCGAATCGCCGCTTCGCCGAGCGCCGCCCGGACGTTCCCATCCATCTGGGCGTGACCGAGGCCGGTCTGCCGCCCGAAGGAATCATCAAGACCCGCATTGCGTTCGAACAGCTGCTCGCCCGGCGGATCGGCGATACCATCCGGGTCTCGCTCACGCTGCCCAATGAGCGCAAGCACGAGGAAGTCGTCGTTGGCCATCAGATTGTCAGCGACGTCAACGCAGGACGCTTTATCTCAGTGCCGAATTTCGGCGCGGGCCTGAATATTATTTCGTGCCCATCGTGCTCGCGGGTCGAGAATGAAAAGTTCGTCGAACTCGCGCAGCAGGTGAAGAAACTGACCGCCTACGCCGATCGCTACAAGATAACGATCGCTGTAATGGGGTGCCGGGTGAACGGGCCAGGCGAGACCGACGATGCCGATCTTGGCCTTTGGTGCGGGCCGACGACAGTGAATCTCAAGCGCAAGGAACGCAAGCTCGGCAACTTCAAGTACGACGCGGTACTGCCCCGATTGAAGGAAGAAGTGGACAAGCTAATCGCGGAACGCTCGACAGCGGGCAATTGAGGCGCGTTACTTCGGGCTGCGAAATATTCTCAAATCGTTTGCTTCGTCTTGCGCCAGTCGGCGAGGAAGTTCTCGAGGCCGACGTCGGTGAGCGGATGCTTTACTATCTGCTTCATCACGTTGAACGGCAGCGTCGCTACGTGTGCGCCAGCCTCTGCCGCCCGCAGCAGATGATCGGTTGAACGGATCGAGGCCACCAGAACCTGTGTCGGATATTCGTAGTTCCTGAGAATTCGCACCAGTTGATCCACGACCGCAACGCCATCCTGACCGATATCGTCCAGTCGGCCGATGAAGGGTGAAATGTAACTGGCGCCGCATTTAGCCGCCGCCAGCCCCTGCAGCGGACTGAAGACCAGAGTCACGTTGACTTTGATGCCGCGCGCGCTGAGCGCCTTGGCCGCTTTCAATCCCTCAATCGTGACGGGGCATTTGACCACCACGTGAGGACTGAGCCGAGCCAGTTTTTGCCCCTCTTCGAGCATTGCGGGAGCGTCGGTCGAGACGACCTCTGCGCTGACGGGCCCATCGACCAGATCGCAAATCTCACGCAGGACATCGGCATAAGGCCGGCCGGTCCTGGCCAGCAGGCTCGGATTAGTGGTCACACCGTCGGCCAGTCCCCAGTTCGCAACTTCCCGGATCTCGGCGACGTCGGCAGAATCGACAAAAAACTTCATCGTATGGCTACCTCCCGCTTGGGCCGCGGACGCAGCAGATCCGCACGCGCCAGGGTGACTCGATAGGGTGACTTCAAGTTCGCCAATAAGTCTGAAATCGATGCATTGAGTTTCGGATGAATCAGCGCCGGTGCGAGTTCCGCCATCGGCGCCAGTACGAAGCGCCGCTCGTGAAGCCGCGGATGGGGCACCTGAAGAGTGCGCGTAGCGATGGTCTCCTTGTCGAAGAACAGCAGGTCGAGGTCGATGACCCGAGGGCGATAGCCGGCGTGCCGCTGCGGCTTGCGGCCGGGCGTGCGCCTGCGTCCCATGGTTCGCTCAATCGCGAGGAGCCGCCGCATCAGGGCGTCCGCCAGGAGTTCGGTCTCGACTTCGACCACACCGTTGAGGAAAGCGCCTTTGACTCCGCCCACTGGTTCGGTTTCGTAGATCGAGGACTGGCGGACCACGCGGGTATCCGGCAGGCCCGCGATCCTCAGGATCGCCTCCCGATAGTTGGTGGCTCTATCGCCCAGGTTGGTTCCTATTCCAATAAAAGCCCGATGGGGCATTCCTCGCCGTTCACAACCGAAGCGCCTTGATTCGTCCCACCGCCTCGTTCAAACGCTCGCTCGCTACGGTCAACGAGAAGCGAACGTAACCCTCCCCACTTTTGCCGAATCCCGAACCGGGTGTGATTACCACTCCGGTTTCTTTCAGTACGCGTTCGGTGAACGACACCGAGGTGTAGCCCTTGGGTGTACGGGCCCAAAGATAGAAGGTGGCGCGCGGCACATCGCATTCGAGTCCCAGGCCGTGCAAGGCCGTGATCATCAGGTCGCGCCGCCGCTGGTAAATGGCGCAGTACTCTCGGAGCTTTTCGTCCCCGCCGGTGAGAGCGGAAATCGCGGCCTCCTGCACCGCTTGAAAAACCCCGGAATCAACATTGGTCTTAACCGCACCGAGCGCACCGACCAACTGTGCATTGCCCACCGCGAAACCAACCCGCCATCCGGTCATCGAATAAGTCTTGGAAAGCGAATGGAACTCGATAGCGCA
>JASHZA010000400.1 GCA_030042765.1 Candidatus Binataceae bacterium
ATCGCGTACTGGTCGCCGATTTCCTCGAGCGCCTGCGCCATGATCACGAGCGCTTCCTTGTTCACGTCGATAATCCGGCGCGGACGTTGCGGCTGTTGCGGCCGCCGCTGCCACGACTTCATCCAGTCGTCGCTGTCGGTGTCGTCCTGGTTGTAGCGCGGGGCTTCGCGATGAATCGGCTCGTCGGTGGAGGCCGACATGTCGAGCAGGAAGAGCGTGGCGACGTCGCGCGCTTCCTTTTTGCGCGCCTTGTAGAGCCGATTGTCCGGGATCTCGCCCATGCGCCGCGCCACGCGCGATTCGATCGCGCGTTCGAAGTCGATCTCGTCGCCGTCCTCGAGCCCGCGCACCATCCGATGCGAGGCCGGCCGGATGCGCTGGAAATTACGCCGCACCTGCGGCAGCAGTTCGGAGTAATGCTGGAGCGTCTGCTCGAAGAAATCGCCGCCGTCGCCCTCGACCGGAATCTCGCGCAGCCGGCACCAGTTGCGGCGATAATCCGCTGCGACGTAGTCCCATTCGTCGTACGCGTAGTAAGAATCCTGAGTGCGCCCGCGCCCGAGGATCAGGCGCCCGGCGCCGGGCATCGTCCCGATTTCGCCAAGCTGCTCGCGCAACTCCTCGAGTTCCTCCGCCTCCTTGCCCTTGAGCTGAGTCAGGTACATCCCCTCACCCTCGGCACCGCCCGTCGATTGCGCGGGCTTGAGCTGAGCGCCCTGCTCGAGCAACTTGCGGATCTCCTCGGGCGTGAGCGGCCGTCCCTTGCCCTTCGACTGCCGTCCCGACGCCTCCATCTGCGTGAGCTGATCGGTCTCGCCGCCGGTGTCGCCGACGTCGCCCTCGGAATCCATCCCGTCGCCGGCATCCTCGGCGCCCCTGACGCTGCCGATCAGATCGTCGCGCATCTGCGCGGCGCCTTCCCCGAGGGAGCCCTCGGCACCCGCCTCGCGCGCGGCGGCGATCAGCGCGCGCAGCCATTCGTACATCGCGCCGGTCAGGAAGGCGCTGCGCTTCACATCGGCGCCCGCCTCGCGCAAGGGAGCAAAAAACTCGCCCGCCTTTCGAATAAACGGCGCGGCGGGATCGTCTTCCAGCACGGTGGCAAGCGCGAGCGACGCCTTCACCAGCATCGTGCTGAGCGCCTCGGGCCTGAGCGTTTCGGCCAACGTCGTATGCATCCGTGCGATACGCGGGGCGAGCCCGCGATAGCGGCGCGAAAGCTCCGCGTCGACGCGTGCCGACTCGCACAGCCGCAGCAGCGCTCCGGCGAGTGCAGGATCGTCAAAAGATGAAACGTAGCTGTCCAGCGCTTCGACCCCAGTCTCGGCCCGTTCCTCGAAACCCGGCATGTCGGCCAGCCGGAAGCCAAACGTACCGAACTCGTGGCGGCCGGCCAGATGGGCCGCGGTCAGGATGTAGTAGTCGCGCGCCATTGCGGCCCCGCCCAGGGCTGACACCGTCTCCGGCAGATAAATCATCTCGCCCGGCATCAGCGGATAATGGAACGGCAGGATCGGGCCGGTGTTGGGAAGCGAATCGAGCCGGAACTCGGCCGGAAAGAGCATGCGCATGAATTTGGTGAGCATGCCCTTCACCATGTAAAGCGCATGCTCGTTGACGGCCGTGTTGTCGGTTGCCATTGGGTTTATTGTTACAAATCGCGGCTCGCACATGCAATTTCGATTGGCTGCCGAAATCCCGCCTTGACTGTCCCGAACTCGGCTGCCTTAACTGGTGAAACTTCTATGAACATCAAGACCTTTGCCTGTGTACGCCGCCGCGCCGCCCGTGCCTTCGCCGCACTGCTGGCGCTCGCCTTTGCCACCGCCGCCCACGCCGGAATCACCGACGCGGTCAAGTCCGAAACGCTGCCCAACGGGCTGCAGGTGCTGGTGCTCGAGAACCATAAGGCTCCGGTCGCCACGCTTAACGTTTTCTATCGGGTCGGTTCGCGCAACGAAGAGACCGGCAAGACCGGAATCTCGCACCTGTGCGAGCACCTGATGTTTCGCGGGACGAAAAAGCTCGCGCCCGAGGAGTTCTCGAACATCATCCAGGAAAACGGCGGCGACGATAACGCCTTCACCAGCGAGGATTACACCGACTATTTCGAGGTGATTAATCGCGACCATATCGACGTGCCGATCGACCTCGAGGCCGACCGCATGGAGAACTTCGAACCCAAGGGTTTCGACTCCGAAAAGGCGGTCGTGATGGAGGAGCGGCGGCTGCGCACCGAGGACAATCCCGAGGACGCGCTCTCCGAGATGACCCAGGCGGCGGCCTACGTCGAGCATCCTTATCACTGGCCCGTTATCGGCTGGATGCACGATATCCAGGGGCTCACGCTCGAAGACGCGCTCACTTACCACAAAATCCATTACTCGCCCCAGAACGCGATCGTGGTTGCCGTCGGCGACTTCAACGCCGACAAAGTTCTCGCCGCGATCCGCCAAGCCTTCGGTTCGATCAAAAACGGTCCCAAGCCTGCGCCCGTCGACGAGGTCGAGCCGCCGCAGGACGGCCAGCGCCGGGTGGTGTTACGCCATGCGGCAAATCTGCCGGCCTTCGCGATGGCGTTTCATGTGCCGAACTACCGCAGCTCGCGCGACGCCTTTGCGCTCGAGGTCGCCGGTGAAATTCTGGCTGACGGCAAAAGCTCCCGCCTTTACAAGGACCTCGTGATCGACAAGCGGATGGTGGTTGACGTCGACGTCGAATACGACATGACTTCGTTCGACCCGGGCCTGTTGTGGATCTCGGCCCAGATGCGGCCGGGGGTGAAAACCGACGACGTCATTGCGGAAGTCGATCGCCAGATCGCAACAATCCGCACCCAGCCGGTCAGCGCCGAAGAGCTGCAAAAGGCCAAGAACCTCGAGGAGGCCGGCTTCGTCTATGGCCAGGATTCGGTGTTCCGTGAAGCGATGCTGCTCGGCCTCTATCAGATGCTCGGCAGCTACAAGATGGTCGATCAATATCTGGAGGGTATCGACAAGGTGACCGCGGCCGACGTGCAGCACGCCGCGAGCCAGTTCCTCGCCGAGCCCAACCGCACGCTCGGCGTTCTGGTCCCCACCGGCGTGCTTCCGCATGAGGCGGGCGGCGGCCCGGGCGGAGCGGTCCACCACGCGCCCGAGGCTGGAGACGGCGGCATCACCGCCATGCTCGGAATGCCTGCGGCGGAGGTGCTGCGATGAACACGAGAATCAGGAATACCGCCGTCGTCTCGCTGGCCGCGATGATCGTCCTGGCGGCGATGGCGCGGCCGGCATCCGCGCTCGAAATCAAGCGGTTCAAACTCGGCAACGGGGCCGTGCTGCTGGTCTCGGAGCAGCATCAACTGCCGATGGTCACGATGGAAATAGCGTTCGACGCCGGCTCACGGCGCGATCCCAAGGGCAAGGAGGGCCTGGCGGCGTTGACCGGGTCGAGCCTGATGCAGGGAACCAGCAAGCTGAGCGCTGCCGAGTTCAACCAGAAGACTGATTTCATGGGCAGCTCGATCTCGATCGACGCCGGCCGCGACAATGCCAGCGCGAGTTTTACGTCGCTGAAGAAATATGCCGACAACACTCTCCATCTGATGGCGCAGACGTTGCAGGATCCGGGCCTGCGCGACGCCGATATCCAGCGCAAGCTCGCCGACCAGGTCGCCGCGATCAAGGCATCGGAGGAGGAGCCGGGTTACGTCGCAGGCGTCGCTTTCAGCAAGATGCTTTTCGGCGACGGGCCTTACGGCCATCCGTCGGAGGGCTACGCCGATACGGCCGGCAAGCTCAAGCCTGACGACGTGCGCGCCTTCTATCACGATCACTACCGGATGGGCAGCGCGGTGATCGCGGTTTGCGGCGACGTCGACGCCAACGCGATCAAGGATAAGCTCGAGAAGGAGTTCACCGGTCTCGCCGGCACCGTAGCCGAACAGACGGAACCCGCCGCGCCCGTGGTCGAGCCCGGCCTTCACGCTGATCTTATCGATCGCAGCGTGGCGCAGGCCAATCTGATCCTCGGCTCCGGCGGCATCGCCCGCTCGAATCCCGACTACTACAAGCTCCAGGTGATGAACTACATCCTGGGCGGAGGCGGCTTCGCCTCGCGCCTGATGAAGGTGGTGCGCAGCAAGGCCGGGCTCGCCTACGGAATCGGCAGCGCCTTTCACGCCGGTAAATTCCCCGGCGCCTTCCTGATCGTGCTCCAGACCAAGAATCAGAGCAGCAACGAAGCGCTAAAGCTGATCCTTCAGCAGATGCGCGAGATCCAGAACGCGCCGGTCACCGACGCCGAAATGGAATCGGCGAAAAAATATCTCATCGGCAGCTTCCCATTGAAGATCGACCGCCAAAGCGAAATTGTCAGTTTCATGCTCGAGACCGAACTGTACGGACTCGGCACCGATTACGCCGAGCGCTATCCGCAGCTAATCCGCGCCGTTACCAAGGCCGATGTGCAGAAAGTCGCGCGCGATTATCTGCATCCCGACGCGCTCGATCTGGTTGCGGTCGCCAACCAGGCTGAGGCTAAAATCAACGTCGCCGCGCTCGAGCCGCGCAAGCAGGCTTCGGCCGCGAATCCCTAGCGGGCAGGAGGAAACATGAGCGATCAAAGCTGGAGTATCGAAGGCGAGTACTTCGAATCCTGCAACTGCGAACTGCTCTGCCCCTGCCTGCTTTCGCATGCGCAGGTAAGCCCCACCGAAGGCCATTGCGACGTGGTGCTCGCGACTCACATCGCCAGGGGCACGTGCGGTGGCGTCGATCTCTCCGGACTCAACGCGGTGCAGGCGCTGACCACGCCGGGCCCGATGGCGCAAGGCAACGGCACGCTCGCGGTGTACGTCGATAATCGCGCCAACGAGGCGCAGCGCGCCGCGCTCGAGGCGATCTTTACCGGCAAGGCGGGCGGCCCGCCTTCGTTACTAACAGGCATGATCGTCCATCGCCTGCCGACCAAGAGCGCGGCTATCTCCTTCAGCTCCGACGGCAAGGTCTACAAGCTGTCGATGGCGGGAATCAGCGACGTCATGGTCGAGGGCGTCACGGGCGTCGGCAACCAGGTGGTGTGGCTCGACAATGTGGCGCATCCGTTTTCAAGCCGGCTGGCCGCCGCAAAGGGCACCTCGAGCCGTTACAAGGATCACTCGCTCAGCTTCGAAAACTCCGGCCGCAACGGTCACTTCTCGCCGATCAGCTGGTCCAACGCCTAGCCCGCGAGCGCCGGCCAAGACTCGCCAATCATGGCCAACGCAAACGCCGGGGCAGACCAGCGCGAGGACCTCGCAAATACCGCGCCGCCGCCCGCACTGCCGCTGCGCGATCAGATCTTGCTTTGGGGCGGGCTCGCGATGATCACGGCGCTTGCGTGGCTCTACCTGATCCGGATGCCGATGGCGGCGGACGACTTGCCCGCGATAGCCGCGCGCGTTCTCAAGGTGTTGCCGCCGCAAGCCGCCGACGTGTGGCTCACCTTCATGATGTGGGCGGTGATGATGGTCGCGATGATGCTCCCGAGCGCGAGCCCGATGATCGCGACTTACGCGCGAATCGCCCGCGGCCGCGGAGACTCGCCGCGACATGCGGTATGGTCCTTCGCGGGCGCCTACGTCGTGGTCTGGACACTGTACAGCGTCGCCGCGACGGCAGGGCAATTCGTGTTGCAACGCGCCGCGATCCTCCGCGGCGACCTGACCACCCCACCGCTGATTGGCGCGATCATCCTCGTTGCCGCCGGCGTTTTTCAGTTGACGCCGCTCAAGGACGCATGCCTCGGCCACTGCCGATCGCCGCTCGGCTTCTTCATGACGCAGTGGCGCGGCGGGAGCGGCGGCGCCTTCGCGATGGGACTCAAGCACGGCGCCTTCTGCGTCGGATGCTGTTGGGCGCTGATGGCGCTGCTGTTCGTGATGGGTGTGATGAACCTGGCGTGGGTGGCGGCGCTGAGCGCGCTGGTTCTAATCGAAAAAGCGATGCCGTACGGCCGCGCAATTGCGCGCACGAGCGGCGTCGCGCTGGTAATCGCCGGGGCCGCCCTCGCCTTCCAGGCCTGATCGGCGTCGCGCGAAACGCTGTGCGGCAACGTCCGCCTCCCAATGACCCATGTGCCCACAAGTTGAAAAACCCGCGCCGCGTCCGATCCTGCACACCATCGGTCATTCGACCCATCCGATCGAAACCTTCCTCGGCCTGATCGCGCAGCATCGAATTGCGATCCTGGCGGACGTTCGCTCGTTCCCGAGTTCACGCCGCTGGCCGCAGTTCAATCAGGCCGAGCTTGAGCGATCGGTCGAGCGCGCCGGTCTTCGTTATCAGTGGCTGAAGGCGCTCGGCGGAAGGCGCAATCTCAAGCGCCCCGATTCGCCGCACACGGCGTGGAAGCATCCGGCGTTCCGTTCATACGCCGACTACACGGAGACTGCCGGGTTCGCCGCGGGCCTCGAGGAATTGATCGGACTTGCGCTGGCCGCGAGCGTCGCGATCATGTGTTCGGAGGGGCTGTGGTGGCGATGCCATCGGCGAATCATCTCGGACCATCTGACGGTGCGCGGATGGGACGTGCGGCACATCATGCCCGACGGCAAAATCGCCGCGCACGC
>JASHZA010000401.1 GCA_030042765.1 Candidatus Binataceae bacterium
GGCGTTTCTTGAGAAAAAGACCCAATTTCCCATGAGAATGCGGAAGGATCGCGAAGCGCGCGGGTGGCGGAGCGTTGGAAGGGATCAGTCAGACGAGATCTGTCCCGCCCTGCGGTCTGGTGCAATAGTCGGTTTGGGTGATTGATCGATGAGCGAAGAACCGGTCAAGCGACGTAGCGCACTCATCGTCTACGTCAAGTCGATTCCGCTGGTAGCGGTTCTCGTCGCGGCGCTGGCTGGCTGCGCCACCAGGGCGGAAGCGCCCACCGTGACGGCCAGCCACACATCGATCACTACGGCGACACTGAGCATGGAACCGTCGATCGAGGTTGGCGACGTCATCGCGGTCTATGTGACCGTGACCAATGATTCGAGCAGCGCCGACCCGCTCAGCGTTACGCTTTTGGAGTTGCATTGGCCGCGAGCGGTTGACAAATCGGGTAAGAGAGTCGATCGGCTCGACACGGACCAGGCGATCGAGAAGGCAGGCGGTGGCGATATGTTGCTTGCCGCTCTCGGTAATCGCGGCAATGAGGTTGACCGTCCGCTCGAGCAGGAAATGGCAAGATATGTGCTGATGGCCCCGGTTGTTCCGCTTTGGACCCCGGGGCTCCTCGTGGCCGGGCCGGTCGCGCTGATTTATTCCTCCCTGCAAGAGCCGGAATACCGCGAACGCTTGAAAGTCGAGGCAAAGGAATTTCAACTGAACCCCACTCGGTTGGAACCGTTCGGCTCGCGGTTGCTCACAAACCCCGGCCCGTCAATCGACGGGCTACCTCCTCTGTGGTCGGAGAAGGGCTACGTCTTCTTCCCACGCGGATCTTACACTGCGCTTGAGATTACCGTGCGGGAACACCAAGAGTACGACGAGAAATCCGGAGCCGGCCCTTCGCAAACGGCTACGTGTCCGTGGCGATAGTGAAGATGGCGGCCACGCCCGACTTCCTGGAGTTTCATCTGGAGCCCTTCGAGATAGCAAGGCAAGCCAACGGAGGGTGACGACCAAACTTGCGGAGGCGACGAAGCCAATGCCAGCACCGGTTCATCGGCTCTAAGCAGCGAGTCATCGAGTCCCCGCTTGCCACGAATGCCCACTCAACCGTTGCGGGTGAGGGCGGCGCGCCACAAATCTTTAACCTTGACGTGGAGATCCTCAACCGTGCCATCGTTGGTGATCACGGTGGTTGCGTGCTTGCGCCGTTCGTCGTCGGGGAGCTGAGCCTTGATGCGCGCCTCTATCTGTTCACGGGCCATCCCGCGATCGCGCTCGATGCGGGCAAGCACTTGTTCGCGCGAGGTCACGACCAGCCAGATTTCGTCGAAGAGCGGCTGCCAGCTGGCTTCGATCAGGATGGCGGCCTCGATGACGATTGGTTTGCGCTCGCCCGCGGTACGCATCGCGGCGACCATCTCGCGCATCCGGGCGAACATCTTCGGATGAACGATCGAGTTAAGGCGCTTGAGGGCGGCGGGATCGGCAAAGACGATCGGGCCGAGCTTCTTGCGATCGATGGTGCGGTCGGGCGCCAAAATGCCTTCGCCGAAGGCCGCGATCATATCGGCGTAGGCGGGGCCGCCGGGTTCGTAGATCGCGTGACCGACTTTATCGGCGTCGATAATCGGCGCGCCGAGTTCCGCGAGAACTTTAGTCACCGTGCTTTTGCCTGAGCCGATACCGCCTGTAAGCCCAATCGTCAGCATCGAAGCCGCTCCGTCCGGCGTGGGCGCCGCTTAAAGATTCAGGCCCCTGCGGCCTGCTTGCCCCACGCCTTAGGATTGTAGAGGTAGCTGAAGAAGCCGCCACGCGAAAGCAATACGTTGAGGGTACCTTCCTGGGCGATGATGCCGGCGCGCAGGACGAGGATGCGGTCGGCGTAGTGGACGGTCGACAGGCGGTGAGATACTTACCACGCATACCAGCCGTCCCATCCCGGTCCAGCCAAACCAAAAGCCCGTTGTCGCGCAACGCGGGTTGCGCCGTCGTGTCGCGAACGGCGCAGCCGCGTGCCATCGATGTTTTCTCGGCGTTGCGCGTGGCCTATTATCGCGATGCCATGTCAAGTTCCAGGAGCGAACCCAGGGGCGGCGACGTAACCGTCAACGGTATTCGGCTGCACTATCTTGATTGGGGCGGCGATGGCCCTCCTATCGTCATTCTGCACGCGACTGGCTTTTTGGGCCGCATCTATCGTCCGATCGCCGACGCGTTGACAGGGATAGGGCATGTCTGGAGCTACGATCAAGGAGGCCACGGCGACAGCGGGCGTCCCGCGATCGAGGAGATCGGATGGGATCGGACGGCGGCCGAACTCGAGGGCTTTCTCGTCACGATGGGGATCCGGGGCGCGCGTGCGCTGGGTCATTCGGCTGGCGGTACCGCGATTGCCACCGTCGCCGGCCGGCGTCCCGATCTGATCGCGCGCGCGGTGCTGGCGGAGCCGGTAATCGTCGACGTGGCGAACCCGATGCAGGGGCCTCACGAGCTGCAGCAGCGGACGCTTCGGCGCAAACGCGTGTTCGACAGCGTTGATGCGATGTATCGAAACTTCGAAACAAAGCCACCCTACGACACCTGGCGGCGGGATGTGCTGCGCGAATACTGCGAATTCGGCACGCAGGAGACGACGGATGGTAAGCGCGTGCTCAAATGCGCGTCGGAGATCGAAGCGCAGATTTACCTGACGGCGCGCGACTTTGACGGGCTTGCGATGGTCCTGCGATGCAGCGTGCCGATGCTGGTGCTGTTCGGCGAGAAGAGCGACACCGCCGGAATCACGTTCAAGGATAGAATCGCGGCAGGAGGGGCGCATCGGCGGGTCGAGGTGATTGCAGGGACAGGTCACTTCCTCCCGATGGAGGAGCCTGAGAAGGTGGCGCGGCTGGCGATCGAATTCCTTGGCGGGGAGCGAGTCATGTTGCGCGGGCGTCTCAGTCCGAAGGCGCCATGAGGAGTTCGAGCGCCTCCTCGGTGTAGACATCAGGTTTCGCGTAGAGGAAGAGAGGAGATTCGATCTCTGTCTCAACCCCGCCGCCCTTGCGGACTTCGATGAGGACCGTTGTTGCGGCGAGTCCCTGGCGTGGATGAACGAAGCGGATGCGCTTGGGCTCGAGCGCGCGCGCTTTAAGATCGGCGATCAACTCGGCGGTGCGGTCGGCAGTAAATACAAAGGCGGCTCTGGCGCCGTGGCGCAGGTAGCGGCTGGCGGCGGCTGCGAAATCGGCGAGGGAGGCGCTACCGTCGCCGCGCGCGATACGGCGGCTGATATTCGGACTCTGCCGGCCCGTATGCTGTGCGCGATACGGTGGATTCGCGACCAGGTAGTCGAACGATGCGGCGGCGACTCGATCTATGCGGCGCGCGCGCAAGTCGGCGCAAATCGCAGTGATGGTTTCGATTCGGTTGGTTGCGGCGTTGCGCGCGGCCATCGCGGCAAGTTCGGGTTGCAGCTCAATTGCCACAATTTCCCGCGGGTGCATCAGCGCGGCGATAATGACCGAGACGACGCCGCATCCGGCGCCCAGTTCGAGTACGCGATCGCGCGGGCGGGCTCGGGCGAAGCGCCCGAGCAGGATCGCATCAATCGAGAAGCGATAACCGCAAACTGGCTGGACGATAGTCAGCGCACCGCCTAGGATCGTATCAGCCGTTTCCGTATCGGGTCGAAGCTTCATGGATGCTGCAGAAAAGGGCGCGCGTTACGCGCGGGTCTTCCGCAAAGCCGGTGTACTGCTCGGTCGCGGCAGGATACCGCGCGCAATCCAGGTGCTGGAAGAGGGGCGCATCCTCGCCGAGCAGATGGGTGATGCGCGAATGGCGCTGCGGTTTGCCGCAGAGATCGAGCGCGCCACGAGTCAAGCCGGGACCGCGGATTAAGCCCGCGCCGGCTATCGCCGGGAATCCTCCGCAAGACTTGATGCAATGGTTGAACACTCCGCGGCGCCGTCGGCGCATGCCCCGTGAACCGCTTGACGCAGCCCAATTCGTACTTAGCTTTTAATCGCAGGCCGCGGAGTCGAGAAGAAACCGCCCAGCCTGAAAAAACAGTGCGATTACCGGCTCAGGCCGGAGGAGGTTTCGATGGAAGTCAGGTACGAGAACGGATGGAATGGCAACGGTTGGCTGCTCGATCGGATGAATCGGATGATGAAGGATTTTCCTTCGACTGTCCCGGCGCGCCATCTGCGTCCGGCGGTCGACGTGGTCGAGGATAAGGACGGCTACCGTTTCTACTTCGAGCTGCCGGGCTTGAAGAACGAGTCGATCGACGTGCGGGTCGAAAACGGGAATCTGATCCTGGCGGCAGAGCGCAAGCGGCCCGAGTGGTCAAAGGAGACAAGGGTCCATGTCTCGGAGCGGGCCTATGGAGCCATCCGTCGCAGCTTCACAGTCCCCGAGGACGCGGCTCAGGACCGGGTAAACGCCAGCTACAAGGACGGCGTACTCGAGGTCAAGGTGGAAAAGCGGCCGGAAGCCAAACCGGTCAAGATCCAGGTCAACTAAGCGGAATCCAGCATTGGCGGGGCGTTGCGGGCAGAACCCGCAACTCTCCCGCTGATTGTTCCGTCTCGCTGTCGGGTTGACGAGAGGGTAGACTTTAAAGACGCGGCTTGCGCCGGCCGATTGCTCATGGGTGACGGGCAACCGAGGCAAGATTCCACGCGAAAGGTGGCGTTGGGCATATGGCTGGGTGGGTGATTCTGACAGTCCTCGTTCTGATCGCGCTTTATCTCGTCTTTGCTTACAACTCGCTCGTTCGTCTGCGGAACGAGGTCGACAACGCGTGGCGGCAGATCGACGTCCAACTCAAGCGCCGGCATGATTTGATTCCAAATCTGGTCGAAGCGGTGAAGGGTTACATGCAGTTCGAGCGTGAGACCCTGACCGCGGTAGTTGAGGCCCGCAGCCGGGCGATTTCAGCGCCAACCCAGGGAGCGCGGGTCGAGGCGGAAAATCAGCTCACGGCAGGACTTGGCCGGTTGCTTGCCGTGATGGAGAATTACCCGCAGCTCAAGTCCGACCAGAACGTCCTTCAACTGCAGGAGCAGTTGACCACCACCGAAAATCAGCTGGCTTTTGCACGGCAAGCGTACAACGACGTCGTGCTGCAGCTTAACACCAGGGTTGAAACCTTCCCGACCAACATTGTCGCCAACAATTTCGGGTTCAAGGCTGCGGATTACTTCAAAGCGGCGCCCGAGGAGCAGGCGCTGCCCAAGGTGGACCTCTCGCTCAGCGCGCCGGGCGCACCCGCACAACGCCAGTAGCGGAGAGCCGTGCCGCTCCAACGCGCAGCGCACATGCCGTGACCCGCTGATGCCACAGGCACATGCCGATTTCCGGGAGCTTCAAGGCGCCAACCGGCGACAGACCGAGCTGCTCGTGGTGGTCTTTCTTGTGCTTTTCTGCGCCCTCGGCTTCGGGCTGGATATCCTCGTCGGTGCGCTCAGAATTGTCGATGGGCATCTGGTCGGCTTTCCCTTTCTGACCATTGCCGCGCTCATCATCGGTTCCATCCAGGCACTATTCTCATATTACGGCGGCGCCAGCCTGGTGCTGATGTCGGCGCATGCGAGGCAACTGATGCCGGACTCGCCGAAGCATCAGATGGTGCTCGACGTGGTTCGCGAGATGGCGCTGGCGGCGCGGATGCCGGTGCCGCGCGCATACGTTATCGCCGATCCTGCGCCCAATGCGTTCGCGACCGGACGCGATCCTGCGCATTCGGTAATTTGCGTCACGCAGGGGCTGATCGACGAGATGGACCGCGAGGAACTGCAAGGGGTGATCGGCCATGAAATGGCGCATATCCGGGACTACGATATCCGCACCATGATGATGATCGCGGTGCTGGTCGGGGGCGTCGCGATGCTGGCGGATTTTGTGGTGCGCTGGTCATTTTATGGAGGGTTCGGCGGCCGCAGCGGCCGGAGCCAAAGCGGCGAGGGCGGCGGCGAAGCAGGCGCGATCATCGTGATCCTGGTCTTCGTGCTCGCGATACTAGCACCACTATTCTCACAACTGATCGCCATGGCCGTGTCGCGCGAGCGAGAGTACCTGGCGGATGCGTCGTCGGTCGAATTCACGCGCAACCCGCGGGCGCTGCTGCGCGCGTTGGAGCATATCGCCCAAACCGAATCGCCGCTGAGCCACGCCTCCCGCGGTATCGCGCATCTTTTTATCGTAAACCCGCTCGAAGGCGCGTGCGAAAGCGGAGAGGGGTTCTTTGATAATCTGCTATCGACCCATCCGCCGCTCCCACGCCGGATAGCCCGGTTGCGCGGGCTGCTGGGCGAGCCGGCGATATCACCGGCCTCGGGTGTGGCCCATTCCTGAAGCGCAAGCGGCGCGTCGCCTAGCGATTACGCCCCTTCAACGCGCGCTCGATCTCCCGGCGACTGGTTTTGCGCGCTATGGCCTCGCGCTTGTCGTAGAGCCGCTTGCCTTTGGCCAGCGCGATCTCGACCTTGGCCCGTCCATTCTTGAAATAGATCCTGAGCGGCACGAGTGAATAACCGCGCTCGCGTACGCGGCCCCAAAGGCGATCGATCTCGCGCCGATGCATCAGGAGCTTGCGCGGGCGCGTCTCCTTATGGCCGAACTGGCCGGCCGGAGCGTAGGTTCCGATATGGACACCGTACAGAAACGCCTCACCGCCCTTGATGCGCGCGTAGCTATCGCGCAGGTTCGCGCGATGGTCGCGCAACGACTTCACTTCGGTTCCAAGCAGGGCGAGACCCGACTCCACCGACTCCTCGATGAAGAAATCGTGACGTGCCTTCCTGTTCTCCGCGACGAGGTCGTAACCGTCCTTGGCGGCCCCCGTTTTTGCCTTCTCCCGCGCCATCGCCCAGCGAGTTTATCGCGCGGCGCGCTGTGCTTATAGATAGGCAGATTGCGCGCGCGGGCCATTCCCACCTCCATTGATCCGCTAGGATGTGGACTCAAATGAGGCCGAAAACGGTTTCTTCTGGCGTCGCGGCGGAACCCTTAATCGCTGCGCAACGACAAGCTGCTACGTCATCCCCCGGGGTTCCTACGAGGAGGACAATCATGTCACAAAGAGGGTCTGCAAAACCTTGTTGGTTAGTGGTGGCCGCGGTGTCTGTTGCAATGGTGGCCTTCGGCGCCGGCATCTCGCACGCAAGAACGCCCGAAGGACACACCGCGACGCCGATCAGGCATTTGATCGTGATCGTTGGCGAGAACCACACTTTTGACAATGTCTTCGGCGGCTATCGGCCGAGGAAGGGACAGTCGGTCTTCAACCTGCTATCCGAAGGAATCATCAACGCCGACGGAACGCCGGGTGCAAACTTCTCGAAGGCGGCGCAGAATCTGGCGACCGATACAAAGACTTATTCGCCTACCCCGGCCGTCGCGCGGCCATACGTGACGCTGCCTCAGCCAAACACGACCTACGCCTTCGGTCAGCCTCAAGGCGTTCCGGATATGCGCTTTCCGGCGAACCTGCCTAACGGCCCCTTCCAGGTCAGCAAGTATGCATCCTATCAGCCTGGTTTCACCGGTGACCCGGTCCATCGCTTTTTCCAGATGTGG
>JASHZA010000026.1 GCA_030042765.1 Candidatus Binataceae bacterium
ACTTTGACTTTATCCCGCAGCTCGAGCTGAATTTTGGTGTCGGCTTCGGGCTCACCCGGGCGAGCAATGGCGTTTTCCTCAAGTCCATTGTGGGGTGGACGTTCTGAGATAATTGGCCGGGGCGCCTGTAACCTTTCCCGCCGCCGGGACAACAAGGTATGGAGGGAGCGGCCGGAGCCGTGGTGGTGAAATATTTCACCCTGCCCAGCAATCGATAAGTGCGCTAGGGGTAATGCGGTGCTGCGCTTGCGGGGGCGGCGGGACAGGAAGGTATGCAAAGACCCGTCGCGACGTTATAGGTGCGGCTTGGGGGACGCCCGGGGCGGAGCGGCTCACAGCGAAGATTTCCGGCCGACCAGCGCGCCGCGGAAATATTTAGATTGCGCCGGGTTGTCGGCTTAAACTATGCTTTTCAAACGCACCGCGGGTCCTGGCGGTGTCGAGTGCGACGTGACAGAAACTCGCCGAGACCAACAAAAGCTCTGGCTGATCCTGTTCCAAATCAAGGGCGTGCGCGCGCGTTTGAATTCGCTCGCGCTGCAGCAATCGCTGTTCTTCACGCTCGCGTTCCTGATTGGCGGGGCCGCCCTGATTTGGGGAGCGGCGATATTTTTGAGTCCGCTGCTGTTTCTGCTCGCCGCTTTCGCGGTCGCGATGTTTGCGTTGGCGGGCATCGTGCGGGAGGGCCGGCGCGGTCTGCGCCAAGTGGCAAACTCCGCGCGGGCGGCGGCGATAGCCGACCAGCGCGGCGACCTCAAGGGGCGGCTTGCGACAGTGCTCGCCTTGGGCGAGGCTCCGAAACATTCGCCGCTATGGCCTTACCTGGTTGAGGACGCCTATAGCCGGCGCGAGGAATTTGTTCCCGCGCGAATCGAGCCGCGATGGATCTCGCGAGCAATTTTTGCCCTTCTCGCCGCCGGTCTGATGGCGCTGGCGATCGCGTTCTCAGGGTTGAAGAGCCGTAATCAAGTGCGGCGGACGGTCGCAGGCGGCGCGCGCGGACAGATTACTGCCGATATCGGCAATCTCGACATTCGCCCGGCCGACCCCGCCCTCGAACCAAACGCCGAGATTTACGCCGACGAAAAGACCTTGCGCAAACTCGAGAACCGGCTGGCCGCTGCCCAACACGACGCCGATAAGAATGGGCTATCGCGCTGGATGAACAAGGCGCGCAACCTCGCCGGCGACCTGCAAAACAAGGTGACCGGGCAAAAAACCGAAAACAGCGGTCCGCCGCTGCGACTACAGCTCACCGACAGGAATCCGGGCCAAGGTGAAGACTCCGCCTCAAACCCGTCATCAGAAGACTCCTCGGGTCGGAATGGATCCTCCGGATCCCGCGCCAATTCAGGCCCTGGTACTGCACGCAACGGAGAGACGGAACCTGCTCCGCCCACAGGCTCGACGCCCGGCTCCGACGCCGATCAACTCGCGCATAACAGGTCGGCTCTCCCTGCACAACCGGGACCGGATCCGGCCGATTCCGGATTCCAGGATTTCGCGGCGGGCGGATCGGGCGGCGGGCAGGGTTCGAGCCACGGCTCGGGGAGCGACCCGAATGGCCTGTTCGGCCCTGACAGCGGCCGGACGCTGGGAAGCGACAATTTCAAAATAACGATCGAAGCGCAGGCCTCGGACGAAAGTTCGAGATCAGGATCGCCGGGGTATATTCCCCCGAGGATCAGAGTCTCGCTCAACTCCGATCAATATCCCGACGAGCCTCTGGAACGCGGATCGGTGCCGGCCGCGGACCAGGCGGCGATCAAGCGAGTGTTCCAGCGATGAACGAAACCGAAGCGGCCACGCTTAGCGAGAAACCGAGTATCGCCGACTTCGCAAGGATTTTCCGGCGTGTCCAGGGCGAAGTTCATAAGGCCATCATCGGCCACGAGCAGGCAGTCGAGGAGCTGCTGAGTGCGCTGTTTGCCGGCGGCCACGTCCTGATCGAGGGCGTACCCGGCACCGGCAAGACGACGCTGGTCAAAACGCTGGGGCTCGCGCTCAATCTGAGCTTCAACCGAGTTCAATTCACCGTCGATCTGATGCCTGCCGACATCACGGGAACACGGGTGATTTTGGGCGGCAACGAGGGCCGGCGCGAGTTCAGCTTCCAGCCTGGTCCGATCTTCTGCCATATCCTGCTTGCCGATGAAATCAACCGCGCCACCCCCAAGACTCAGTCCGCCCTGCTCGAAGCAATGGCTGAGTTGCAGGTCACCATCGGCGGCACCACGTATCCGCTCGCGCCGCCCTACTTCGTGATGGCGACGCTGAATCCGATCGAGATGGAGGGCACCTACCCGCTGCCCGAAGCGCAGCTCGACCGTTTCCTTTTCAAGGTGAGGCTCCGCTACCCGGGCGAGGAGGAGATGGTTCGGATTGTCAGTTCGACCACGGGCCCCGAAGAAGCAGGGGTCGAAACCGTCTTTCCACTCTCCGAAGCCGCCAGCCGAGTAGAAGGGCTCAAGCGGTTGGTGCGCGAAGTGATGGTAGCGCCGCCGGTGGAGCATTATGTGGCCCGGATGGTGCGCGCTACTCAGCCCGAGAACTCGCGCATCCTCGGGGACCTGCACGCGCCCGTCCACGTCGAAGCGGTCAACCGCTACGTGAGCTTCGGCTCGAGCCCGCGCGGTGCTCAAGCCCTGATCATGGGCGCGAAAGTGCGCGCCCTGCTCGACGGCCGCGCCAATATCGATTACGAGGACGTTGACCGAATAGCCGCGGCCGCACTCGAACATCGCATCATGCTCAACTATGCGGCGCATTCGGATAACGTCGACGCCGCCCACATCGTCGAGCAGGTGGTCAAAGCAGTGAGATCGACGCGTCCATAATCGGTGGCGGACCAATGCTCGAGACACGCGCGTTTGAGCCGGAGTTTATTCAGCGCCTCGACAACCTGGTCCTCGGCGTCACACGCGCCCGCACGATACGCGCAGGCCGGCGCAACGTCGGCCGCATCCAGGGCGGCGGCATCGAGGTCGAAAACTTCCGCCAGTATGCCGAAGGCGACGATCTCCGTTTTCTCGACTGGAGCGCTTTCGCCCGGCTCGATCATCTGGCGATTCGCACCTTCCGCGCCGACCGCCAGGTTGAGCTCACCGTGATGATCGACGCGAGCGCTTCGATGGCGGTTCCTGAAGGGGACGACAAGCTTGGACTCGCCCTGGCACTGGGCGCGGGGCTTGCCTACATCGGGATGAGCGAGAACGACCCGGTGCGGCTGGCGGCGTTTGCGCGGCGACGGGACGGCCGGATGCTCGAAACCACGCCGTTCCATCGCCGGCGCGAATCCTACCCGGGGTTCCGGGACTTCGTGACCGGTATCCGGTGCGGCGGGGAGACCAGGCTCGCGGCGGCGGTCGGCGAGCTTCTGCTCGAACGCCGCCAAGCGGGAATAGTGGTTATCATTTCGGACTTTCTGGTGAACCCCGGCGATTACGAAGATGCACTCGCGCAATTGCTCGCAGCGCATCACGAAGTCAAGGTGGTTCACGTGATGGGCGATCGTGAAGCGGTCGGCGCCTATCCTCCACCCGGCGCCTACCGCGCGCGCGACTGCGAGACCGGCGAGATGCGCGAGGTGATGATTGGCGCGCGCGAAGCCGAAGCATCGCGGCAGCGCGTGGAGTTGCATGCCAACCGTTTGTGCGATTTCTGCACTCGGCGCGGAATCTCGTACGCTCGCGCGTTCGGCGCCTCGAAACTGGACGCGGTAGTTGCGCAGGAATTTCCCCGGCTGGGAGTGATTACATAACGTGGGTCTCCTCAACCCCGGCAACCTCATTTACGGCCTCGGCCTTGCGTTGCTGGTGTTGATCTACTTGCGATCCCGTGCGCGGCCAACGATCGACGTCTCGAGCCTGATACTGTTCGAAACCGCCCCGGCACCGGTCGCGAAAAGCCGTCTCCTCCGTCTCGACCTGCTCTTCTGGCTCGAAGCGCTTACCCTGGGTGCGCTCACGCTTGCGCTTGCCGGCCTTTACGTTCGCCGCGCCGTGCCCGTCGGACTACATCGGAGCCACGCATTAGTGTTCGACCTGGGCGCGGGAATGAGCGCGGTGGACGGTGGCGTCGCCCGCCTCGACGTGGCGAAGAAGGAGGCGCTCGAAATTGTCGACGATGCGCCGGCGGGCGACGATTTCAGCGTTATCAGCTACGCCGTCGAAGCAGAAACCAGGCGGGCACACAGCAGGAACAAAAGCGAGGTCCGCGGAGCCATCGCCGCGCTCGCTCCAGCGGCGGTCGCGGTAAGACCCGCCGCGCTGCGCGCCGCGATCATCGACGCCCGCGGCGCCGCGACGATTGATCTTTTCGCGGATCGGCCTCCGCCAACGGGCCTGGTCGACGAGGCCCGTCCCGACCGCCGCGTGAATTTCCATCAGGTGGGTGGACCCGCCGACAACCTCGCGATCGTGACGCTTGACCCGGGCGTTCCGCGCGGCAGCGAAGGACGTTGCGTCGTGCGCAACTTCTCGATGCGGCCGCAGCAGTGCGAACTCAGGATCGAGGCCGGGGGCCGGGAAGTCTTCCATTCGCCGCTAATTCTCGAGCCTCGCGCCCAGATGATCGTGCCGTTCGGTCCGCTTGCCGCCGGTGGCCTGGTGCATGCTCGCATCCTGACTTCGGATGCGCTCGCGGCTGACAACGACCGCTACGCCCTGGCCCCCTCAATCGTGCAGGCGCGCACGCTCGTGATGTCACCCGAGCCGGAAGTGCGCGACGACCTCGCGCGCGTGGTGCTCGCGGTCAACCCCAATTTTCTCGTGACGGCCGTCGACCCCGCACTCTTCGTTCGAAGCAAGGCTGCCGCACAGCGGTATGATCTCGCAGTGCTGCACGATTGCGACGATCGCGGCGTCCGAGCCGCGGCCAAACTCTTCGTTTTCCCCGAACCCCGGCTCGACGGCGCCGCGCCGGCGCCCTTGCTTCCCGTCACCGGCACGGCGGCCCTCGCCGAATTTCAATCGCGAACGGACGACGCCCCGCTGACCGCCCCCGTCGTGCTCGGACCCGCGCGCCTGGTGCAACTCCCCGGATGGATGGATCCCCTGGCGCGCGGCACCAACGCCGGCGGCCATGACTCGTTCCCGCTCGCGGCAACCGGCCGCAACGCCGGCGGCGAGGTCGGCGTCATTACGTTTGACATTCGCAACCATTTGCTGCTTGACCCGGATCGGATGGATGCGCTGGTGCTCACGATCGACACTCTGCGGACAATGCTGGTGCCGCCCGACCTCAAGGTCGTACCAACCGGGAGGTCCGTGCCAGTATCGGTATTCGGACAAGCCACCCTCGTGAAGCCCGACGGCTCCCGCGATGTTCTTCCGCCCGACCCATGGGGCCGCGTGCACTTCCGTCCGCTCGAGGCCGGCCGATATTTCGTTGTTGCGGGCCCCCGCATGATCGAAGTGGACGCCAACTACTACGACGCCGCCGAATCCGATCTGGCTCTTATACCTCCTCCGCCGCTTCCGCACGCCACGCCGCGCGCGGGGAATGCGCCGGTCTATCGCGAAGTCCGGATCGCTCCCGCCACGATGCTCCTGATCCTGCTCGCCCTGTTGTTCATCCTCGCCGAGTCCGCGCTGATTGTGCGGCAGGCTTCGCGATGGGGGCTGCGCCATGTTTGAACGGCCGCTGATGCTCTGGCTTCTGATCGCGGCGCCGTTGGCCGTAGTTCCCGGTTTCCTCGCGATCCGCGCCGGCAATCGGCTTCGCGGCGCTCTCGCAATTGCGATTCGCCTCGGATGCTTCGTTGCGCTCGTGCTCGCTCTGGCCGGACTCGAAGTCCCGGTGCGCACCGGCGCGAATCGCCTGGCCGTGGTCGTCGCGCTTGACGAGTCGAGCTCGATCGCCCCCGACCAGCGTGCGTGGATGATGCGCCGGCTCGCCCAGGTTCGCCGCTCGATGAACCTGCGCGACCGCCTCGCCGTGATCGGCTTCGGGCGCGAGACCCGTCTGATCGCGCCGTTGGGCGACCCGCGCCTTGCCCGCGGACAGGCGGG
>JASHZA010000402.1 GCA_030042765.1 Candidatus Binataceae bacterium
CAACTCGGTAGCGATTCTGCCGAGCGCGCCCGTGGCGCTGCGCTCTGGCGACGTCGAATTTGTCTACCGGCAGGACAACGATCTGTACTATCTGACCGGCTTCAGCGAGCCGGATTCGGTGGCGCTGATTGCCCCCGGCCAGAAGGAAGAGTTCATCCTTTTTGTCCGTCCCCGTGACCGCGAGCGCGAGACGTGGACCGGACGGCGTGCCGGTGTCGAGGGCGCGATGATCGATTACGGTGCGGATAAGGCCTACGTAATCGACGAACTCGACCGCATCATTCCACGGTATCTGGAAAAAGCCGAAAGCGCCTATTATCCGTTGGGCCACAACGAGCGAATGAACGCCCGCGTGCTCGAGATGGTCAAGGCGTCGGGCGCGATGCGCCCGCGCATCGGTTCCGGACCGCACGCGATTCTCGATCCGCGCGAGATTCTGCACGAGATGCGCCTGCGCAAGGAACCCGAGGAACTCGATGCGATGCGCCGCGCGATCGCGATTTCGGCCGAAGCGCACAAGGCCGCGATGAGCAACTCGCGCGGCGGGATGATGGAATGGGAGATCGAAGCGCTGGTCGACTACACTTTCCGCAAGCACGGCGCAGCCGGTCCGAGCTATCCCTCGATCATCGCCTCTGGACCCAACGCCGCGACGCTTCATTACATCCACAACGATCGGCAGATGCGCGCGGGCGAACTGCTGCTGATCGATGCCGGCTGCGAGTATGACTTCTATGCCTCCGACGTTACGCGCACCTTCCCGATCGGTACGCGTTTCACGCCGCTCCAGCGCGATCTTTACGAGACAGTTCTGGCCGCGCAATTGAAGGCGATCGAGACGGTGAAGCCCGGTGTGAAGTTTGACGACCCGCACGAGGCAGCCACTCAGGTTCTGGTCGAGGGGATAGTGCGGATGGGCCTGCTAAAGGGCACGGTCGAAGAGGCGCTCCAAAGCGGCTCTTACCGGCGCTTCTACATGCATCGGACCAGCCACTGGCTCGGTATGGACGTGCATGACGTCGGGCTCTACCGCATCGGCGCCGAATCGCGAAAACTCGAACCCGGGATGGTGCTGACGGCTGAGCCGGGAATCTACATCAAGGAAGACGACGAGGAAGCGCCCGCTGAATTTCGCGGCATCGGCATCCGCATCGAGGACGACGTGCTCGTCACGCCTGGTGGCTACGAGGTTATGACCGCCGCGGTGCCAAAATCGGTCGCTGAGGTCGAAGCGCTGACCGCATCGGCGGCGTAGCCTGCTCGACTGGCGTCGCCGCCACAGCGGCTAAAGTTCGAGTGCGCTGGCGCTGCCGACGATCGTTTTGGTGCCGTCAGCTTTTTCGCACCAGACTTCGACCTCCGCGCGTGTGCGCTGGCCCTCGGGACGCTGCGCCACGACTCTTCCTTTTGCGCCGGTGGTTTCCTCGGCCCACAACACGTTGACCAGGCGGAGATCGAACTTGCCGCCGATAACGAAGCCGAGGCCGAAACGCCGCGTCATCATCTCGGCGATGAGGCACACCGAGAGCATCCCCTGCACCACGATTTCCGGGAAGCCCAGCTTGCGCGCTTCGGCGGCGTCGGTGTGGTAGTTGCGTCCCGGACCGGAGAACGCCATGCACATCGCCTGCGTCACCTTGCGCATCGGGGTCTCGAGCAGTTCGCCGCCGCGATCGCCCACCTTGAATTCGCGGGTGCCGGACTTTTCGCGCGAGCGGTCGACTGCGAAGCCGTCGCCGCCCTGGCCCTTGGGTATCAGAAAGCTCTGATGAGTGCGGCTGCGCTGCACGATTTGGCCTTGGGCATTTAGGATCAGGCATTCGTTGACGACGTATTCGCGATCGCGCTTGACGTAGCGGTCGATGATGACCGAGCGTGAATGGAGCTTCTCGCCGATGCGGACCGGCGCGAAGCCTTCCCATTCCTGGCGCGCATGCAGGTTGCCGAAAACGTTGGGAAGGTACCAGTCGTGCGTGCGAAAGACTGCGGAATGCACTATCAGTGCCGGTGCGACAGGATCGCCAAGCGGCGACGGGCCTCGATACCACGGATTATCATCGCCGGTGCCGGCGATATAGTTCTGGACCACGGCATCGGTGATTTCATACTCGGCGCCGCCGTAATCGCGTCCGACGTAAACTTCTTTTGGGTCGAAAATCTGAATCGCCATGATGGTTCACCGTGAAGCGGTGCGACGCTAGGCGCGCGCCTTAACTTTGGCGGCAAAACGTTCGTCAAACTTGGCGCGGTCGACCACTGCGCGCACATGAGTGCCGTTGCCGATCTCTTCCTTTTCGTCGAAGGCTCGCACCACATATTCGATGCGCCGTCCTTCGGCCTTGGTGACTTCGGCTTCGCATCGCACCTTCCATCCTTCGGGCGTGGCCGCGATGTGCTGCACGTTGACCGTTACGCCGACGGACATTTCGCCCGGGTCAAGGTACGGCTTGAGCGCGTCCATCGCCGCCAGTTCCATTGCCAGACTCATCATTGCGGTCGCCAGCACTGGCGGCAACGACGTTTCCATGGTTCCGGCGAGATCCTTGCGCGCTACGACGAATTCGTATTTGCCCTTGGCTCCGACTGGTACCTGACGCATCGAAGTTCCTTATCGGCTCGTGCAAACGGTTCAGGCCGCGGACGCTCGCCTGAGGCCCATCTGATCGAGCTTTTTGATTACCCATTTGATCCGGTCATTGCCCCAAAACGGCTCGCCGGCGACGATTAGCATCGGGACCCCGAAAACACCGTCGCGCTCCGCTTCCTCGGCCGCCGCCGCGAGAGCCTCCGTTCCGGCGCCCTCGGCATAACGCCGGAAATCGGCCGCATCGAGACCCGCCTCAGCCAGCACTGCCTCGATCGCCACGATGTCCTCGATGTTCAACTCCCGTTTGAAGAAACGCTCGAACACGCGACTCGAGTATTCGCGGAAACGTCCGCGCGCATCCGCATACAACCCGCCGATCAGTGCGATTCGCGAATCGAAGAGCTTCTGCGGCCCGCGGATCACGAGGCCGCGCTCGTTGGCGAAGCGGCGTGCGTCCGCGTAGAGGTAGCGCACCTTGTACCAATCGCGTTCGGTGCGATCCGGCAATTCACCTCCGTAAGCGGACTTCAGATCGACCTCGAGTGGCACGAAACGCAGGGCCACACTGTGCGTCCGTTCGAGATCGATGGCCGGTTCGAATGCGAGATAGGTAAAAGGACTCTT
>JASHZA010000403.1 GCA_030042765.1 Candidatus Binataceae bacterium
GTGGTCCGGCCTTGACCCCAGCGGTAGCGCCAGTAAAGAGGAGCACACCGTTCCCACGCGCGATCATCTCGGGAACCACCTCTTTCGCGCTCACAAAGGCTCCGAATGCATTGACCCGCCATGAGTATTCGTACTCCTCGGCAGATATTTCGTTCAGATTGCCAAGAGGGCCGACGCCGGCATTGTAGATGAGTATATCGGGTGACCCGAGGCGCTCGCGAATCACCTTGAAGGCCGAGACAACCTGAGCATAGTCGCTCACGTCGGTGGGTACCTCCAATGAGCGACCGCCTAAAGCCCTAATCTCGTCTCCGAGAGATTTCAAATAATCGGGGCTGCGCGCGCTGATTGCGACCGCGTAGTCCTTGGCAAATCGGCGCGCCAGAGCTGCGCCCAATCCGGGACCGACCCCGAGGACGGCAGCGACGGAAGTCTTCCTTGATTGTTCAGCCATGGGAACTCCTTGTTGAAGTTTCGATTCTCGGAGCAATTGCCAGTATCGGAATGCCAAGGACCGTGGGGCACCTTCCGCCTTCGAACGAAGCCGACTGTAAGAGATAATCCAAAGCGCTACGCCTTCGAATCGAATCTTATAATACTTGGGGATTCGTAATTAATCTAGTAAATCGATTGAGTTACTCTTGTATCATCTGGCGGATTCCTGTATCAAGGTTGTCTCGAATTTCCGAAGCCCCGCAAAAATCCAATGGCGGGCCGAAGAGAAGGGGAAAACACGACGCTTCGATATCCCTATCCCACCCGCTCGTGTGGTGGTGACCCCAAGTCGTTTTGCGTCGCTAACACAGGTATCGAAATGGACATACTCGACAGATTCATCAGCGAAGATGTAATTGCTCAATCCCAATTCTTCGACAGCAGGAAGGGACGACCTGACAACCTTCCACTCAGACGGCTGATGTTGGCCGTGCTCAGAGACGCCCTGGATTGCTTGAATAGTGGTGGATCTGATGTTGGAAGTAGCGAGCAACGCAAGGCCGCCCGCGAAGCCGCTGAGTGGATATGCGATAGCAGGGCCGACCAAGTGTTTTCCTTCGGCTGCGTTTGCGAAACGTTGGGGCTCCATCCGGGAGCCTTACGCCAATCGCTCAGCAACCGCGTCCCCTACGCACCGCGGCTAGCTCGTCGTTCGCCGGTTATTCGTCACTCGTTCATACGCCCATCCCTTTATCAACGACAGGACAGGCCCCGGCGAAAGAAAGAGGTCTTCGCCGATTGAAGATTGTGGATCGGACAAGAACATCAGTCGTAAGCGCCGACCATAGGATTTAACCGATGAATAGGAGTCAACGCTGGATCGATCTCGGCGCAGTTGCGGCAGTGGTAGTGGCGTTTGCGCTGATCTTCGCGAAGAACATTTCAGGGAAGACCGACGGTCAGCTATTAAACATCTCCTACGACCCGACACGCGAGCTCTACGAGAAATTGGACGTCGAATTCGTCGCGGATTACGAGAGACGAACTGGGCAGCATATCATTGTCGTCCAATCGCACGGGGGATCCTCCCGGCAAGCCCGCAAGGTTATCAACGGTGAAGAGCCGGCTGACATAGTGACGCTCGGAATGTTCACAGACGTGGATGCGCTGCGCAAACGGGGACTGATTGCGAGCGATTGGGCCGATCGCCTGCCAAACCACTCTCTTCCCTATACTTCGACGATCGTTTTCGTGGTGCGGCAGGGCAACCCGAAAAATATCCACGACTGGCCCGATTTGGTGCGTTCTGGCGTGCAGATCATCACGCCAGATCCTAGAACCTCGAGTAATGGCAAGCTGAGCGTGCTTGCTGCGTGGGGAGCGATGGTGACGCGCGGAGGATCCGAGGCACAGGCGCGGGCTTATCTAAAAGCCTTCTATCAGCACCTGGCGGAGATGGATCCAGGCGCCCGAACCGCAGCCATGACCTTCGCACTACGAGAGATCGGCGACGTCCAGTTGACCTGGGAAAACGAGGCGATTCGCGAGGTTAGTGATTCAGATGGCAGGCTGCAGATTGTCTATCCGCCGGTGAGTATCCTGGCAGAACCCTACGTCGCATGGGTCGACGCGAACGTGGCTCGCCGAGGGACCAAGTCTGTCGCGCAAGCCTATCTGGAGTTCCTGTTCACGGATCAGGCACAAGCAACCATCGCGAGCCTCGGCTACCGACCCTACAAGGAGAACACGTTTGGCGCGGCGATAGCGCACCTACCCAAAATAACCTTGTTCCCGGTCACGGCAGTGGCCGGCAACTGGAGCGACGCTCAGCAAAAGTTCTTCGGCGAAAACGGAATCGTCAACAGCGTCTCAGGATCATCACGCAATGAGTATTGATGCAAGTTTGAGGCTAGTAACGGCGCGAAGCACTCCTAGGCATCAGAGCGGGAGCCGTCTTCCCTTCGGACTGACTTACAGCTCCGACGAGCTGAAAAGGGATCTGCTGGCAGGGCTCACCGTTGGCGCTATCTCGCTACCACAGGCGATGGCTTATGCGCTGCTCGCTGGTGTCGATCCGCGCTATGGGCTTTACTCAGCAATAGTCGTGACCGCCGTTGCGTCGATCTTCGGATCCTCGTCGCATTTAATCAACGGACCGACTAGCGCCATCTCGCTTGTCGTCTTCGGCGCGCTGTCTGTTTTCGATCCCGAGCAGAAGGTGGAAGCTGCGGAAGCGATGTTCCTAATCGGCGCGATGGTGGGTGCGATCCAGATTTCCATAGCCGTTTTCAGACTTGGCGATCTGACCCGCTATATTTCAGAATCGGTAATCCTTGGATTCATGAGTGCGGCGGCCACCTTGCTGGCGATCGGTCAGGTCGGCAACGCTCTGGGCATCCATGATAGGGGAACTGGCGCGCAGCACGTGCTTTATCGCCTTTGGCTGACGCTGACCAAGGGTGATCCCTACAACTTCAAGGCACTTGGGATCACTATCCTCACGTTTGTGCTAGCCATAATCTTCCGCCGGCTGGTCCGGCGATATCGGCTGCCGCAGTTCGACATGCTGGCGGCACTCGTAGTCATCGCCGTCAGCACCTATCTCGCCGGCTGGACGCAGCCGGCAACACACGGTGAAACAGCTATTGCGGTTGCGGGCTCCGTGCCAGCAAGTCTGCCCGCCCCCCATATTCCGGTCGTGAAGCTGAGTTGGATCAAGGATCTCGGACCGCAGAGCCTGGCGATCGGATTTCTCGGCTTGCTGGAGGCGATGGCCATTGCCAAGTCGATCGCGAATCAAACGCGGCAGAGTTTTGACTTCAACCGGCAATGCCTGGCAGAGGGGTTGGCCAATCTCACCGGCGGATTCTTCCGGTGTCTGCCCGGATCGGGTTCCCTTTCACGCTCAGCGATCAACTTCCAGGCGGGAGGGGCAACAAGATTTTCAGGCATCGTGACATCGGCGACGGTCGCGCTGGCGGTGTTGGCGTTCGCCCCACTCGCCCGGTACGTCCCGAAGCCGGCGCTGGCAGCGTTGCTGTTGCTGACCGCCACTCGGCTAATCGAGCCAAAGCGCATCGTCTATGCAATCCGGGCATCGACACTTGATGCCATCGTACTGGCAATGACGGTTGTATCGGCGCTAGCACTGGGCCTCGATCAAGCCATTCTCATTGGCGTCGCATTGTCGATCCTCATTTTCGTGCCGCGCGCCGCCAAGCTGAGGGCCAGCGAGCTCGTAGTGGACGCGCAGGATGTCGTGCGCGAGAGGCGGCCTGAGGACCCGCCGTGCACGTCGTTGCTTTTATACGACCTGGAAGGCGAGCTGTTTTTTGGAGCGGCGCCCGAACTGGAGCGTTATTTCGCCGAACTGACGCGACGCGCGCAGGCGGAGAGAATTCATTGCATCGTTCTGCGCGTTAAACGCGTAAGGAACCCGGACCTCGTATGCCTTGAACGGCTCGAACATTTCCTCAAGCGTTGCGAGAGTCTAGGTATTACGGTGCTGGTGGCCGGTGCGCGATCCGACCTGTTGGATGCGCTGCGCCGGCTTCGATTCGATGAGTGGTTTCCTGACGATCGGATCTTTCCTCAAGGTGCCGACGAGGATTCGGCGACACTGGCTGCTATTCGCTCGGTCTACCAGAAACTCGACGGTGCGAACGCATGCGAGCATTGTGGGCCAAAGAAGCCAGTCAAACGAGGGGCAAGGCGACTTTACTACCTGGTTTAAGATCGCTTCTATGGGTTCGTGTTTGCGCAAATGGCGGACGATTTGAGCGGCTGATAATCCTCCTTGCACAGGTTGAGGCGGTTCCAGAGACGCGGCATCCTCTGAACTTACTTCTAATCGTGCCTGCCCTCACTCGATGGAGCTTTCAGCTCCGCGCCGATATTTGGTGTGAGCTTGCGCCTCGAAAGAGATCTACGGGTCATTGCTGGTTTTCGTCGAAGGGGTGGAGCGTCGAGCGTTCCATTCTGCGCGGCGAGCCGAATCTCGCGGCGCGCAACCTCGGCGCGTACCAACGGAATCAACTCGCGCCCGTACTCGATCACGTCCTC
>JASHZA010000404.1 GCA_030042765.1 Candidatus Binataceae bacterium
GCGAGGCTTGCAGGATAAGCGAAAGCACGATCGCAGGAACGAGCGCGACCGGCCGGTCGAGGTAGACGATCGCGGGACCGGCGGCGCTCCTCATTCTGTCCGGCAGCCGCGCGGCGAAGCTTCCGATTGCGGGCCCGGCAAGAAAGGCGATGAACGACACGACTCCAACCGCGAGCGTCGTGCGGACCATCCCGCGCGGCAGTTGCACGCTCGTCACCGCGATCGCGCACACCGCCGCCAGCCAAAAGAGCGCGAGCAACCCGAGTCCGCGATCGGCGGCGACCGACGCGACCGCATCGCCCATGCGGCCGTGTCTGCGGCCGAGATAGACCGCGCGCGCGGCGTCGCCGCCGATGAGCCCGGGCACGAACAAATTGGTGAACATCCCGACAAAGTAATAAGCGAGATACTCGCCGAAGCGACCGCCGAGGCCCGCGACGCGCGCCAGAATTTGCCAGCGAAAAGCCGACATCACCTGCCCCGCGACGTAGAGCCCGATTGCGGCCGAGAAGAATGCGGCGCGTTCGCGCGCCACCAATTTCAGGATGGGCCTGGCATCGAAATGCCACAGCAGGAACGCCACCACCGCGATTCCGAGAGCAGCGCGCATCGCGAAGCCGCGGTAGGCGCGCGCGCGCGTCGCGGGCTCGCGCTCGAGAACTTCCGGCGCGCTATCTGGAATCGGTTCTTGCATTGTTCGCCGCACGAAGTGGCACGATCGCTAGTTTTTTCGCATCAGACGCGACCACGCGATAGGGGCCGAGGCTTGGTTGCAGCGGAGCGAGCGCCCGGCGATCGATCACGAGCACGGTCGGACGCGGTTCGTTCCACAGCCTCATCAGATCCGAGCGGCTGGTAAAGAACCATCGCGAAGCATCGGGTGCGTGCTCGGCGCCGTACGCAAGTTCGGTCTTCGCACCAACCAGGATCACGCGGCGCCGGCAATAAAAAGGCAGCGATTGGATATAGCGCGGATAGCAGATGAGTACGGCGTTGGGAGCGCGCAGATTGATCTCGCGCGCGAGCTGCGCGTAGGAGCGCGTGGGTTCGGCCAGGATGCGGCCGTAGCTGCCGATCATCAGCGTTGCGGATGCGGCCGCAACAAAGACCGCGATCCCGGCAAAGAGGCGCCGACTCCAGAATGTCACGAAGGATACGAGCCCGCCCGCGATCAGGGTCGTCCCGGCGAGATAGAGCGCCGGATGCACCATCATCGGATAGGGGCTCGCGAGACGATGCGCGTTGATCGCTACCATGATCGTGCCTGCTCCCGCGATTCCCAGGAGCGGACCGATCACGGCGAGCCGTCGCGGGTCGGGAGCTTTGCGCTTACCAGGCGCAGTCTCAATCCGGGCGGCGCGATCATCGGCGAAAGTTGCGATCGCGTCGGCGATTATCACGGCGAACGGCGGGATCGCCGGCAGGATATACGGAATCAGCTTGGCGCTGGCGAGCGAGAAGAAGACGACGATCACGGCCGAAGCGATCATGCAGAAGCGCCGCGCCGGATTCGGCGCGAGCGAGCGCCACGGCAGAAACGGAACGACGATCGTCCACGGCAGCATTCCGGCCGCGATTACCGGCACGTAATAGTAGATGGGCCCGCCGTGACTGTAACTGGGTTCGAAGAAACGCCGAAAATGCTCGCCGACAAAATAGAAATCGAAAAACCCCGGCTCCTTGAACATTACAACTGCGAACCAGGGCAACGCGATTGCGGCGATGAGGACAAAACCAGCGAACACGTGGAACCGGCGGATCGCGCCTTTCAGTTCCCGCTCCCACCATAGGAAGGCAACACCCGCCAGAAGCGGAATCGCCGCCCCGACGGGTCCCTTGGCGAGCACCCCGATTCCCGCCGCGGCGTAAAGCAACCAGCACCAGCGTCCACCTTCGCGAAAATGGAGATAGAAGGCGAAGAGCGCGACGGTAACCGCGGCGGTAAGCAGCATATCGGTCGTCAGCACTTGTGCCATCACGGCGTAGAGGCCACTCGTGGTCAGGACGGCGGCGGCAAGAATCGCGCGCCTGCGGTCGAAGGCGCGCAGCGCAAAAACAAAGGTCGCGATCACTCCGATAAGCGCCGCGAGAGCGTTGGGGAGCCGCGCCGCGAATTCGTCGACTCCGAGGATGCTCATCGACAACGCAGTCAGCCAATAGAGCAGAGGCGGCTTTTCGATATAAGGGACGTAGTTCAGATGAGGAACTATGAAGTCGCGTGCCGCGAGCATCTCGCGCGCAATCTCGGCGTAGCGCCCCTCGTCGGGTTCCCACAAGCCGTAGGTTCCGAGCTTGAAGAAAAAAACGATCGCCGCCAGCGCGGAAACTGCGATAAGAGCGGCGGCGTCGCGACCGAAATTCCCGGCACCCGGCGCCGGCGTCGCCTCAGCGTCAGGTGCCGAAGCAGCGGTCGTATACGCGTTGCACCGCACGGCGCTCAAGTCTAACCGGCGCGCCATGGCCGTCACAGTGGGTCGAATCCGCGCGACGGCCTGCAGCTAATCCCCAACCGCGCCGCCGCCCTTGCGCTGGTCGAACGCACCGCGCAGCTCGCCGGGCGCAATGCTGATGGCGTTCACCGCTCCCAGTTCCGGTACCAGCTTGACCTTGTAGCCCATGCGCCGAAGTGCGTCGGTGGTCCGAGTTGGCATGCTCGACTCGACAAAGACCATATCTGGCGCGGCCTGATGATGTATCCGCGGCTCGGCCACCGAGCGTTCGGGATCGAGATCGAAGTCGAGCGAATCGAGCGTGACCTGGAGCACTCCGGTGATAATGGTCGGGCCACCGGAGCCTCCGGCGACGAAGATGGGGCGGCCCTTTCGCAGCGCAATCAACGGGGACATGCTCGAAAGCGGACGCTTGCCCGGCGCGATCTCGTTGGCCTTGGAGCCGATCAGCTTGAACGCGTTTGGAACGCCGGGCGCCACGCTGAAATCATCCATCTCGTTGTTCAGGATGAGTCCGAGCGAGGGTATCATCATCTTCGCGCCGAAGATCGTGTTGATCGTCGTCGTCACGTCGACCACGTTGCCCGCTTGGTCGACGACCGCGAAGTTCGAGGTTCCGTGGTCGTGCGCTGCTGCCAGCGCAGGGCCGTTGTGGCGATGAAGCGCGTTGGCGCGCGCCTCGGCGAGGTGTGCGGGGGAAAGCAGGTAGGCGATCGGCACCGTGACATATGCCGGGTCGGCATATTGATCGCGATCGATGAAGCCCTGGCGCATCAGTTCGATGAGCTGCGCGAGGTAGGGTGGGGAGTCGACGCCCACGCCCTCCATATGACTCGGTCCGAACATCCCGAGAATTTCCAGCACCACGCCACCCGACGACGGCGGCGGCATCGTGTAGACGTCATAGCCGTGATGCTCGAGATGGATGGGATCGCGCCAAACCGGCGCATAGCTGGCGAGATCATGCACGGTGAGCAGGCCGCCGTGGTCCTTCAGGTAGGCGGCAATCTCGGCTGCGATCTCGCGGTGATAGAAGTTCTTGACCGGATCGTCACCCAGCCGCTCGATCAACGTGGCCAGGTTGTGGTCATAAACCGTGTCGCCGGCCTTGAGCGGCGATCCGGCCGCGTCGAAAAACACCGCACGAAAGCCGGGATCCTGCGCGATCGTCGTCGCCGTCAGGCTTACGTCGCGCGCCATGTGCGGACTCAATGGAAAGCCGTCGCGCGCCAGTTTGATCGCGGGCGCGGCGACCTGGCCGAAGCGCATGGTGCCGAACCGACGCAAGGCTGCATCCAATCCAGCGATTTCACCCGGGACGGCGACGGCCAGCGGACCTGTGCGCGCCAGTTCCTCCGCGGGCTTGCCGTCGCGGATATACATAGTCGCGCTGGCCGCCGAGGGCGCCCGCTCGCGATAGTCGAGGCCATAGACTCTGCCGGTTTTCGCCCAGTAAATGAGCATGAACCCGCCGCCGCCGATGCCGCATGACCCCGAGTTGGTCACACCGAGCGCGAGCGAGACCGCTACAGCCGCATCGACGGCGTTGCCGCCGCGTTCGAGGATTTCGAGGCCGGCCTTGGCGGCGAGATCGCCCTCGGCCACGACCATCGCGTGATGCGACTCGGCCGCGGCGGCCGGAGACGAAACGGCGACGAGGACGATCATCGCGGCAGCGCACAGATGGAGGAGGGTGCACGGGAAAGCGCGCGATCGATGGCACCGGTTTCGAGCCATGCGGCTGTTACTAACAGCCGCAGAAGAACAAGGAAAGACAATCGCGGCGCTGAGCCCGCGGTGCAAGTTTGATCGAACGGCGGGGACCCCTCAGGGCAAGTTAGATTTTCCATGCGCGACATGCTTTGATCGGCGAGCACGCAAATGCGCCGGAGGTTGAGCGATGGACTTGAAGGATATCCTCTACGAGAAGTCTGAACGGGTCGCGACGGTTACGTACAATCGGCCGGAGAAGATGAACGCGTGGACGACGCGGATGTTCGACGAACTGCGGTCCGCGCTCGACGATGCCGACGCCGACGCCAACGTCGGCGCGATTATCATAACCGGTGCGGGCAGGGCGTATTGCGCCGGCGCCGATATGGGCGGACTCAGCCGCGCCGCGCAGGGGACGGAACGGATCGGCGGGCTCGGCCGGCCGGCGCCCGGAACCGAAAATCTCAATCCGAACTATCGCGGACGCTTTTCCTGGATGCTTGCGGTCAAAAAGCCGATTATCGCGGCGATCAATGGGCCCGCGGTCGGGATGGGCTTCGCCAACGCGCTCTATACCGATATCCGGATCGCGTCGGACAACGCCCGGATGGGCCTTATCTTCGTGAGGCGCGGGCTCGCGATAGAATTCGGCAGTTCATGGATGTTGCCGCGAATTGTCGGAATCGCCAATGCGATCGACCTGGCGGTGACCGGACGCCTGGTCGATGCGCAAGAGGCGCTGCGGATGGGACTGGTGAGTCGGGTGGTCGCGCCGGGCGAGTTGATGCCGGCGGCGCGCGCGTTGGCGACTGAGATCGCGAACCAGTGCTCGCCGTTGGGCGTCGCGCACGCCAAGCGCCACGTTTACAACCATCTGTTCACCGACCTGGCGACCGCACTCAAGGACGAAGACGAGTCGGTCGGCGTGATGGCGGAGTCGGCGGACTTCAAGGAAGGCATCGCCGCATTTCTGGAGAAGCGAGCGCCACGATTTCCCGGACGCTAGGGTGGTCCGAAGGGGTTTCGAACTCAGGCTTTGGCGGCAGGGCGAGGCGATTGGAAGCCCGCGGCGGACACGCCGCGTCTACTTGTCCTTGTCGAGCGGATGCTTGAACTTGCGGTCGGGATGACGCACCGTAAGGACCGGGCATGGGGCCTTATTCACCACCCGTTCAGCGACGCTACCCATCAACACATGTGCCAGCCCGGTGCGGCCATGTGTACCCATCACAATTAAGTCGATGCCTTCGCTCTGTGCCGCGTGGATAATCTCCAGAAACGGCGCTCCGACCCGCATCAGTTGGCGTGCTTTGAGGCCGGTTTCGCGCAAGCGCGCCGTTGTTTCATCAAGTTCCTTCAGAGCGAGCAACCGGCCTTCCTCCGCGATTCGGTTCATCGTGCTGACATCGAGACCGGGATTCAGTTCACTGACCATGACCGGAGCCAGCGGCTGGTCTACATGGACTACGATGATCTCGGACGAGAATTTCTGCGCCAGGGTGATCGCGTAGGTAAGCGCGAGCTTAGAATCCTCGGAAAAGTCCGTCGGGGCCAGAATTTTATTAAAGGTGGGCACTAACGAACCATACCTCGCCCAATCCCCTGGAGCAAGTGCCGAACCGATGGGC
>JASHZA010000027.1 GCA_030042765.1 Candidatus Binataceae bacterium
CTCCAGCGGCGAGATCACAGCCGCGACCTACCGCGATCTCCTTAATGCCTCGCGCAAGTTCGCGATCGCCCTGCTCGACTACTTCGACCATTCCGGCGTTACCATCCGGGTCGGCGACGCCCGCAGACTGCGCGCACGCCAGTAATCTAATCGTTGAGCGCGGATGCGCGTGGGCGCTAGACTTGGCCGCGAAGCATTATGGCTTCCGATGAACGCAATAATCCGTCGCGCGGCGACCTGATTCGGCTGACCGCGCGATGCAAGGCGGCTGGTTGAGCCGGCAAGCTCGGTCCGGCGGACCTCGAGTCGGTTCTCTCGCGCCTTGATCTCGGGACCCATCCCGATCTGCTCGTCGGTATCGCTACCGGCGACGACGCCGGAGTGTTCCGTCTGAGCGACGACCTCGCGATCGTGAACACCGTGGATTTCTTCACGCCGGTGGTCGACGACCCGTTCACTTACGGCCAGATCTCGGCGGCCAACGCACTATCAGACGTCTACGCGATGGGCGGGAGACCCACTACCGCGCTCAACATCGTATGCTGGCCGCAGTCGGGGACGCCGGGCGAGATGCTCGTCGAAATTCTGCGCGGGGGCACCGAAAAGGCACGCGAGGCCGGCTGTCTCGTCGTCGGCGGACATAGCGTGGCTGACGAGGAAGTAAAGTACGGGATGGCGGTGACCGGGGTGATCAACCCGCGGCGGATTATCCGCAACGTCGGCGCGAAGCCCGGCGATGCACTGCTGCTGAGCAAACCGCTCGGCACCGGGATCCTGATGACCGCGTTCAAGCGCGACCATCTTCCGGCCGAGCAGTACGACGCCGCCGTGCGCTGGATGAGCGAGCTTAACGCCGCTGCCGCGCGCGCGATGCTCGCCTACGATGTTCATGCGGCGACCGATATCACCGGCTACGGGCTGGCGGGTCATGGTTTCAAGATGGCAAACGGAAGCGCGGTGACGCTGCGGATCGAGGAGTCGGACCTGCCCGTTCTGCCGGGAGCACTCGAGCTGTGCGCGGCGGGGATGATTCCCGGAGGCGGGAAGCGCAACCGGGAATTCTTCGGTCCCCACGTGAAGATTTCCGAGGAAATCGCCGACGAAATGGGCGAGATCATGTTCGACCCACAGACCTCTGGCGGCCTGCTCATCGCGTTGCCGGAGCGCGACGCTATTGCTCTGCTGGCCGATCTCCAGCGTGCGGGCAACACCGATGCGGAGATTATCGGGAGCGTTGTCGCACCCGGCCAATTCGCTATCGAAGTCGTCTGATCAAGGGTCAGCGGACTGGACCCCTGCGGCGGCCAGGCGCGCGACCGGCGCGCTACTTCTTGCCGCCGGCACGGCGCCGCTGGGCAGCCGGCCTTGCGGAACGCCTCTCGCCTGCGACGGCAGCCGCTGGCTTCTGTTCGTTCTCGGCTTCGGCCGCAGCGGCAACGCCGCGTTTTTCCAGCGATGCCTTGAGCGCCTCCATCAGGTCGATCACCTGGCCGCGGCGCGGTTCCACTGCGACCTCGCTGACCTGCTGACCCGCAACCTTTTGCTGCGCCGCCTCGATCACGCGGTCACGGTAGCTGTCGCGATACTTCGTGGCGTCGAACTTCTTTTGGGTAAGTTCATCGATCAGCCGAGTGGCCAGTGTCAGTTCCGTGTCTTTTACCGGTTCGGCCGTGGCGCGGTCGACTTCATCGGCTGAGCGCACTTCGTCGGCGTAATAAATCGTATGGAGCATCAGGCCCTTCGAATAGGGCCGGATCATCACGACATGCTCCTTGCCGCGCATCGTGAAACGGCCCAGCGCAACACGCCCGCTCTGCGCCATCGCATCGGCCAGCAGCCGATAGGCTTTCGCCGCGCCGGCCTCACTCCCGAGGTAGTACGATTCCTCGAAATAGACCGGATCGATCTCGGCCAGCGGAACAAACTCGGTGATCTCGATCACATGATCGTCGTGTGCTTCGAGTTGCTTGAGCTCCTCGTCGGTGAAGGTGACGTAACGTCCCTTCTCGACCTCGTAACCGCGCACCAGTTCGCTGCGATCGATGATCGCGTCGTCCACCGGGCAATAGATCTTCTGCTGGATGCGGCTCAGGTCCTTCGCATGCAGAAGATTGAAGCTGACCGACTTCGATCGGGTCGCGGAAAACAATTTCACCGGTATCGAAACGAGCCCGAACGAAATGTTGCCGTTGGCGATTGGTCGTGATGCCATAGGAACGGCCTCCATCTCGAACGATCGTGCACATTTCCTTGGGGTGGAAACAAGCCGTGGTGTGAGGCGAAAATAAGGCAAACAATTGGCGCTCGAAAAGTACCGCGAGAAGCGTAGTGCCGAAAGGACACCTGAACCTTTCGGAAGCACATCGCGCGGGTCGGTTTTGCGCGGCGGCGGCATGTTCGTCGTGCAGAAGCACTCCGCTCGGCGGCTGCATTACGATTTCCGCCTCGAGATGGAGGCGGTCCTGCGTTCCTGGGCCATCCCCAAAGGGCCATCGCTGAACCCCGGCGACAAGCGCCTGGCCGTAATGGTCGAGGACCATCCGCTCGAGTACGGGGACTTCGAGGGACTGATACCGGAGGGCAACTACGGCGCCGGGGCCGTGATCGTCTGGGACCGCGGCGAGTACCGCGTCATCGATCCTCCCGGCGCCGACGCCGCCGAATGCGTGCGCGCCGGCAAACTCGACATCGAAATGCACGGTTTCAAGCTCCGTGGAGCGTTCACGCTGGTACGGATGGCAAGCCGAAACAAACGGCGTGCGCCCGAGGAAAAGGAACAGTGGCTTCTGATCAAGAAGCGCGACGAGTTCACTTCCGACGCCGACCTCACCGAAAAACATCCGCGATCGGTGCTGTCGGGGCTTACGCTCGAGGAGTTGCGCGAATCTTCGCACACCAGCACCACGGTTGCGCGCGATCTCGAAAAGGCGGGCGCCCCGCCGCTGAACGCCGCCCTTGAACCCGGATCGTTTCCGCTGAATCTCGCCAAATTGCGCGAGGATCCGTTCGACGGCGAGGATTGGCTCTTCGAACTGAAGTACGACGGCGTGCGCGCTCTTGCTCTGCGCGACGGCACGCAGGTTCGGCTGTTCGGGCGCAACAAACGCGAGATCACGCAGCGCTACCCCGAGGTGGCGCTCGCGCTTACCGCCCTGCCCTTCGACCGTTTCGCGTTAGACGGCGAGATTGTCGTCCCCGACGAAAATGGCCGCCCCAGTTTCCAAATGCTCCAGCGCCGGATTAACCTCGCGGACGGGCGTGAAATCGCGCGCCTCAGCCTGGCGTTGCCCGTAAATTACTGGGTCTTCGATCTGCTCGGGTTCGACGGCTTCGATCTGCGTTCGCTGCCGCTCAAAACTCGCAAAGAGTTTCTGGCGCGGCTCATCAGAGGTGAGGGTCCGGTGCGCTATTGCGACCACGTCTTGGAGCGCGGAAGGGATTTTTTCAAAGCTGCGGCCGCTGCCGGACTTGAAGGCATTGTCGCCAAGCGCCGGCAGAGTCCTTACCGCGGAACGCGTAACGACGACTGGATCAAAATCAAATGCCCGCAAACCCGCCCCTTCGTGATCGGGGGATGGACCAGGCCCGCG
>JASHZA010000405.1 GCA_030042765.1 Candidatus Binataceae bacterium
GCGTTGATATCGCTTGTGCTTGAGTTCGACACATAGAGGTTACCCTCCGCGTCATAGGTGGCGAAGTTCGGCAAGGTGAGCGCTAAAGCTCCGACGCGATCGGCGATCATCGAGACCTGTCCGGCCTGCGTCACGCGCATTACCGCCTTCTTGCCCAGATCGCAATAGACGAGATTGCCTTGGCGATCCATCGTAACGCCGTTGGGAATCGAACCGGCAGGCAAGCTGGTCAGCTCGCTGACCTTACCGTCGGGAGTCACCTTGTACATAACGCCGTTGCGGCCGCCGCCGTATACGTTATTGTCCTTGTCGACCACGACGCCTTCCGCTTTGAGTACACCGCGTCCAAAGATCTGCACCATATCCGTTGGAAAAGTTGCCATTGCCTGTTCCTCCTTTGCGCGAGACGCTGGGCTCGCGAAGATAGCTCCTGTGACTGATGACCCGCGGGTTAAACCCGACGAGCCCGCTCTACGACCAGAGCGTAACGCTTAACCAAATCGAGCGCCGCGCCGTCAGCCATCGCGATGCCGAGCTTCTGCGAAAAAACCATGACGCGGCTTGCACCGGCTTCTTTATAAGCCCGAAGTTCTTCAACCGACGGTCCGTCCTCCCGCGGATCGACGATCGCTGTGATCTGCAAGGCATCGGGATTACGTCCGTTCGCGGAAGCAAGTTTCCTGAGGGTTGCCACGTCGCGTTTGAACGCCTCCGCATTTTGCACCAGAGGCATCCAGCCGTCGTAAGTGCGCGCGACGCGCTCGATAGCTTTGGGACCGTGCGCACCGAGCAGAATTGGCGGATACGGCTTTTGCAACGGCTTGGGCTCGCATCTGAGCGCCGGGAAGCGGACCAACTCACCATTGTAACTCGGCTCCGGTTCCGTCCAGGCGACGCGCATCGCTTCAGTCGTTTCGCGCAGACGCTTCCACCGGTTGCCGAAGTTCGCGCCCATCGCCTCGGTTTCCTCTCGCAGCCATCCCGCACCGACCCCCAGGATAACGCGGCCGCCGGAGTAAAGATCGAGGGTGGCGATGGTCTTGGCCGTGATCAGCGGCTCACGCTCCGGCAGAAGACAGATGCCGGTTCCGAGCTTGATACGCCTGGTTGCGGTTGCCGCAATCGTCAGCGCGACAAAAGGATCGACCCAGCGCCCGTAATGCTCGGGCAATTTGCCACCGCCCGGAACCTCGGTCTTGAAACCTACAGGAATGACCGGATGTTCGGGAATCCAGAGCGATTCGTAGCCGGCGGCCTCGGCAGCTCGCGCGATTTCGGCGACGTCGCCGGTTCGCGCCGTGGTCGCTACCAGAATACCTACGTCCATGGTTTTCTCCTCTCGAGGAAGTTCCGCCTGAAGTCAAAGGGCGTGAGTATCACGGGCTGTGAACATAGCGCGAAGCGACGCTGAGGAGGTAACACGACACCAGTCGGTCGCGTCAAGTAGCCCGCGCTTGCCCGACGCCACCTGGCGTGCGTCAATGATTGGGTTCGAGCCTCGCGATACCGATGACGGAGTGAAGCATGTCCAAACCTCCTTACCGAGTGAGACCGGAGACGGCGGTTCTGATCAAGGGATTCGATCCACAGTTGTCGGTGGGATCGGCGCGGCCGCCCGTTTATCGCAGTTCAACGTACGTGTTCTCGAGCCCCGAGGAAGCGGAGCGCGCATTCAAGATCGTGCTCGGAAGAATCCCTGAACTCGAGGGTGAGAAGCCCGATCTCATATACGCCCGCCTGAGCCATCCAAACGCCGAAATCGTCGAGGATCATCTCGTACCGCTCGAGCGTGGCGCGAAGGCGGCCGCCGTATTCAATTCAGGGATGGCCGCGATCTTCACGGTGATGATTGGGTTTCTCGAGCGTGGCGGCTCGGTCCTTTATACCCAACCGTTGTATGGCGGCACCCAGCATTTGATTCATCGGATTATCGAGCCGCTGGGTTTCAGGGCGCGCGGAGTGCCTGCCGGCGACGCCCGGGCCATGGCCGATGCGGCCGCGCAGATGAACGACCTGCAGCTTGTGCTGACCGAGACGCCGGCGAATCCGACGCTTACGATGAGCGATATCGCGGCTGCGGCGTCGGTCGTGCGGCGGCATCCGAAACGCCCGATTCTCGCGGTCGACAATACGCTGCTGGGGCCGACGTTCCAGCATCCGTTGGCCCTCGGGGCCGACCTCGCGATCTACTCGGCGACCAAGTTTCTGGGTGGTTTCAGCGACCTGCTTGCAGGAGTGGTGCTCGCGCAGGAGCCGGATTTGATCCAAAGCCTGCGCGGCGTCCGTGCTTTGCTGGGCAATATCCTCCAGCCCGACGAATGTTGGATGCTCGATTCGCGATTGTCCACCGTGGCGCTGCGGATGAACCGGCAGAGCAAGAACGCGCAGCGTATCGCCGAGCATCTGGCAGGCCATCCGCGGGTAAGACGAGTGTTTTACCCATCACTGTTCACCGACGCGGAGCAAATCAGGATTCGTGACGCGCAGACGGATTACCCCGGATCACTGATTTCACTCGAGATCGACGGCGGGAAACAGGGCGCGTTCGACTTCCTGCGTCATTTGACGATAGCGAGAAACGCCGTCAGCCTTGGCGGGGTCGAGACACTCGTGTGTCATCCGATGACGACGACCCACAGCGAACTGTCGGCGGAAGAGTTGTCGGCCGCCGGCATCACCGAGGCGCTGGTGCGGATATCGATCGGCACCGAGCATTGGCGTGACCTGCTCGATGATTTCACGCGGGCTTTGGAAGGCTTGGCATAAGCCCCTTACACCCGTTCAGTCCGGAGTTGTCCGTGCGCCCGCTGCCGGTGAGGGTAGAAGATCGGCGAGCCCGGAATGACGCTCTTCCTTGCGCGCGATGGCGATACGCAGCAAGTCCATACTCCCGAAGATTACAACCGAGCTGCGGGCGCGGCTCACACCCGTATATAACAATTCGCGGGTGAGGATCGGCACGTCCTGATCGGGCAGAACGATCGCTACTTCATCGAACTCCGAACCCTGAGCCTTGTGGATCGTGGTCGCATAGCACAATTCGAGAGACTCGCGCAGCGCGGCGAGATCGAACGCGAGATAATCGCCATCGCGAATGAACACCGCCTTCAAGTCTTCGCGGCCGCCGGGGGCGGCGACTTTCACGACGATCCCCTGTTCGCCGTTGAACAACATCCGCTCATAATCGTTGCGCACGACTATCACAGGCTCGCCGGGCAGGAAGCCCCAGCGCTCGCGCGAGCTGCCGGTGTCGTTTGAGACACGGCGATGTATCCCGGCATTAATTGCAGCGGCGCCGGTGGTCAGGATGCGGGTGACGCATAAGAGGCGCGCGGCAGCGAAGTGATCGAAGATTCGGCGGAGGTCGGCGATCGCGGCAGCATGGAAACCACGCTCGTCCTCCCGATAGATCTTGTTCCTGAGGGCTGCGATATGTCCGGCACTGACCTTAGCCATGTACCAACGTTCAAGAAAACGCTCAAGCTGTGCGCCCAGCCCATTCACAAATTCCACTCGTTCGAACCGCAACTCGTCGGGCGTTACACGCTCAGTGAAGAGGCTTTCACCCTCGGCGGTGTCAATCGAGCCTAGATTTATTTGGCGCGTCAGTGCTCGTATCGCCCGCCCGCGCTCATCGCTCGAGTCCGTGCGGAAACTCTGCGTAAGCCGCGTGCAGATCCCGGCGTAGCTTTTCTCCGCCACTCCTACGAGATCTCGAAAGACTGCGCCGGCCGCAACCGACGGGAGCTGATCGGCGTCGCCCAGCATTATGAGCCTGGCTCCGGGCCGCAGGCTTGCCACCAGTCGCTCCGTCAAGAGCAGGTCGAGCATCGAACTCTCGTCAATGACAACGACAGACGCCGCCAATGGATTGTTGCGATGGCGTGCGAAGCTACCGCGGTCCGGGGAATAACCGAGCAGCCGATGCACCGTTGACGATTCTGGAGACGCCGCCGCGAGCAGTTGGTCCGTGCTGTCGGGGTCGCGCACCATGGCTATCCCTTGCCGGACGCTTTCGCCCATACGGAAAGCTGCCCTTCCAGTCGGGGCAGCAAGCGCTATTTCACCGGGTTTGACGCCGAGCCGGACCAGGACACGGAGAATCGCGAGGATAGTAGAGGTCTTGCCGGTTCCGGGTCCCCCCGAGATGAGGGCGAGATTGCAGCTTGCGGCACTGACCACCGCGGTACGCTGCTCTTCGGACATTGCCACTTCGCGGCCGCTGGATAGAACAGGCCGCTTCAGCACATCGCCAACCGCCGCCGCCACGGCCGCCTCCGCCATAGGTGCGACGCGCATTTTGAACCGCGGACCGATGGATTCCGCAAGCCCTAGTTCGGCCGCGCGAATCCGCTGATGGGAGATGAACGGAGGAGTATACAGCAGCGGTTTGTATTCGCCGGGCCTTCCCACCACGGCCGCGGCCGCCCCGGAAGCGAGCAATCGCTCTATTTCTCTTGCGATTTTCTGAGGGCCGTCCTCACCGAAGGCATCACCGCACAGCGGGGTCATAATCCTGCGAATGGTCTCGCGCGATTCGTCACCCGTTACGGGCAACTGCGTACTGCCTTCCTCGAGCGCAATCAACGAGGCAACTACCAGCATGATCAGCGCCAGGCGGGGAACCATTCCAAGGTCGCCCTCGAAAGCCGCAATTTCGGCGGCTAAGTGCACCGCGGAGGAATCGAGGTTGAATGCCTGCGCACCAATTTCGATCTGTCGCAGCAGCAGTCGAAATTCTGCCTCTTCGCCGTGCGCGCCGTCTTCGCCTTGCGAGACAACCGATGGCAGACCGAGATGTGCGCCGGTTGCGTCCATAGCTCAGGAAAGCTGGGGCAGGTTCATCAACTCGCTATTGAGCCCGCAGACCTCGGACCAGCTCGGTCGGTGAAAGTATATCCCTTGCCGGCCGTCGCCGTCCGTACCGACGCCCCGCAAGAAGACGAAGACCAGACCCCCAAATCGCTTTGCGTACTCGCTTTCGCCGCTAATCCGCAACAGGTGAAGCACGCCGGCCAAATAGATTCGCGCCTGCAAATCATAGTTGTTCTTCACGTGATTCTCGATCGTCGCCCGTTCATACGATGACAACAGGTCGCTTTTCCAGTCGGCGAAGTAGACTAGCCCGTCCTGTTCAAAGACAAGGTCCACGAATCCCTTGAGAAAGCCACGCTCGACCGTCCACTGCGCGCCCCCGGAGCCGGCGAACCCAGGGTGGTTCTGCTCCGGGACCGGGAAGATGAATTCCATTTCGCGCACGCTGCGACAACTGTGCAGCGGGCCAATGAAACGACGCTCCCCGACCGCCAAGCGCGTGGTAAGCGCATTGAACACGATCCGGCGGCCACGGTCGAACCATCGTGGTTCCCTGACTTGGTGCAGCCGCATCGAATCGCGAAACAGTCGTTTGACGTCGTCGCGATCCTGCCATGACTCGAAATTCGGATCGTCGCCAAAGGTATCCAATTCGAGCAGGCGTTCGATCACGTCATGCAGAAAAATACCGACTTGGCTTCCGCCGGGTAAGTCTGTTGGCGGCGCCTCGGCCTCTAGATCCGTCTTGAAATCCTCCGGCGCGATGGACCACGCGGCCGCCCGTTCCGCATGCTTGAGGGAAGTATAGGAGCTCATCGACAGTGCCGCATGATTACGCCGCGCACGAGCGAAGACGGTCTCCCGCTCCGAGTCGTCGCTGGTAAGCGCCGCCGGCGGA
>JASHZA010000406.1 GCA_030042765.1 Candidatus Binataceae bacterium
ATTGATTCGAAGTCCCTCTTCAATTTGATTCGCGAGGAACATCCCGAAGTCGCGATCATCGTGATAAGCGCGCAGATCAAGCGAATCGAGCAGGCGGAATATATGCGAAGGGGCGCGATGGCTTACTTCGAGAAGCCGCCGAACTTCAACGCATTGATGACGAAGCTCGACCAGATTTTTCCTCGCCGCTAGCGCCAAACGCGCAGGATCAGCCAGCCGGCAAGGGCCGGGCTGGATCGTTTTTGCGCTGCTTCTTGTCATTTTGCTATCAGGCCAGAGGTCGCTGCGGCGTGCAGGTCAGTAGCGCCCAGGGCACGCCATTGCGACTGCCGTCGGGCTCTTCCGCGTAAACAACCAAAAATGTGCAAAATAACTTACGCCGGTGGCGGCGGGAAACCGGACTATAACGCAGCCGCGCTCGTGACGCCGAGCGGGCCGTTTGTCGCGGGGTTCTCTATTGCGGTAGGCCTGATAAGATTCAATAGAGCTGCCAAAGACTCTGCGGGCTGATCGGATCGGCTGCCGCGGAATCTATCAGCAGTCGGGAAAGTGCGTTCGTGCGAATGGAGCAAGGCGTGTCCAGAGCGACGAGGGTAAAGTTCTGCCTGATTGCAGTTCTAGCCGCCGCGCTCGCTTGCAGCGCCTGCTCCAGGGGTGAAGAAGGCGCCACCGGCGCTCCACCCGCCGTGCCCGTGCTGGTGGCGAAGGTCGTGCAGAAGAACGTTCCCAATCAGCTGATCGAGATCGGGAACGTCGAGCCCTTTTCGACGGTGAACGTCAAGGCCCGGGTCGAGGGCCAGCTGGTGGCGATCCATTTTAAGGAAGGTGATTACGTATCGAAGGGGCAGGTCCTGTTTAATCTCGATCCGCGCCCACTGGAGGCTGCGCTGCATCAGGCCCAGGCCAGTCTGGGCCGCGACCAGGCACAAGACCTCCAGGCGGAAGCCGACGAACGGCGCTACGCGTTCCTTCTGAAAGAGGGCGTCGGATCGCAGCAGCAGTACGACCAGGCGCATGCCACGGCGGGGGCGCTGCGCGCCACGGTGGCGGCGGATCGCGCGGCAGTCGAGACCGCGCGCCTTAACCTTCAGTATGCTGAGATTCATTCGCCGATTGACGGGCGCACCGGCAGCTTGCAAGTCCATGCAGGCGACCTGATAAAGGCTGACGCGGATACGCCGATGGTCGTGATCAACCAGGTGCAGCCGATCTACGTCGAGTTTTCGATACCGGAGGCCAGGCTTGCGGACGTGCGCCGGAACATGGCGACGCATCAGCTCGAGGTCGACGCAACAATTCCGGGATCGCAGGATACTGGCGAGCACGGGGTGCTGAGCTTCGTCGACAACGCGGTGGACAAGACGACCGGAACGATAATGCTCAAAGGTCTCTTTCAAAACGAGAACCGGCGGCTGTGGCCTGGACAATTCGTCAGTGCAAGCCTGACGCTCAACTGGATCGAAAACGCGCTGCTGGTGCCATCGCAGGCCGTAGAGACGGGTCAGCAAGGGCCCTTCGTCTTCGTGGTGGGAAGCGATATGAAGGTGACCACGCGTCCGATCGTGACCGGGGCTCCGTTTCAGAAGGATATCCTGGTGCGGGACGGTCTGAACGCAGGGGAGGCGGTGGTGACCGATGGACAGTTGCGCCTGACGCCAGGCGCCACGGTCAGGATAAAGACCTCATTATGAGAACCGTACGAGCATGAACCTCTCGGACATCTTCATCCGCCGACCGGTGATGACGACGCTGGTCTCGATCGCGGTTCTCATTTTCGGCTTCGCGGCGTATCGATTCCTGCCTGTCAGCGACCTGCCCAACGTGGATTTCCCGGTTATCCTGGTGCAGGCGTCACTCCCTGGCGCCAGTCCCGAAACGATGGCGTCTTCGATCGCAACGCCGCTGGAACGCCAGTTCTCGACGATCGCGGGGCTGCAGGAGATGACCTCGCAGAGCGTGCTGGGCAGCACCACCATCTCGCTAGAATTCGATCTCAGCCGCAACCTCGACGCGGCGGCGCAGGACGTCCAATCGAAGATTTCGGCAGCCCAGTCGCAATTACCCAAGGGGATGCCAAGTCCGCCCTCGTATCAGAAGGTCAATCCCGCCGACAAAGCGGTTCTGTACATCGGGATGAGCTCGCCGACGCTGCCGTTGTCGACGGTGGACGAATATGCCGAGACCAACCTGGCCGAACGGATCTCGATGATCAGCGGAGTGGCCCAGGTGCAGGTCTATGGATCGCAAAAGTACGCGGTGCGCGTGCAAGTCGATCCGTTGGCGCTGGCCTCGCGCGGAATCGGAATCAATGAAGTCGCCGACGCGGTCGAGAACGCCAACGTCAACCTGCCCACCGGCACGCTCTACGGCGAACATGAAGCCTACACCGTGCAGGCGAGCGGCCAGCTGACGGACGCGGCCGCATACCGCCCGACGATTATCGCGTATCGCAACGGCACGCCGGTGCGGCTGGGCGACGTCGGCCGCGTGCTCGACAGCGTGCAGAACAACAAGACGGCGGGCTGGGTCAGGGGCAACCGCGCGGTCGTGCTCGCGATCCAGCGCCAGCCCGGAACCAACACGGTCGAGGTGGTCGACAATATCAAGCGCCTGTTGCCGATTTTCCGCTCGGAGCTGCCCCGATCGGTCGAGCTGTCGATCCTGTACGACCGATCGGAGTCGATCCGTGCCTCGGTCAACGACGTGCAATCGACCTTGCTGCTCACCATCTGCCTGGTGGTGCTGGTGATCTTCCTGTTCCTGCGCAACGTGTCCGCCACCATCATCCCCAGCCTGGCGCTTCCGATGGCGATCGTCGGCACTTTCGCCGTGATGTGGGCGCTCGACTACAGCCTCGACAATCTGTCGCTAATGGCGATCACGCTCTCGGTCGGATTCGTGGTCGACGACGCGATCGTGATGCTCGAGAACATCGTGCGCCACATGGAGATGGGCGAAGGGGTGATGGCGGCGGCGTTCTCAGGTTCGGGTGAAATCGCCTTCACGATTCTTTCGATGACGATTTCGCTGGCGGCGGTTTTTATCCCGGTGATTTTTCTCGGGGGCGTGATCGGGCGGCTGCTGCATGAGTTCGCGGTTACGATCGCGGCGGCGATTTTGGTTTCCGGCTTCGTTTCGCTGACGCTCACGCCGATGCTGTGCAGCCGCTTTATCCGCCCACCGTCGAGCGAACGGCACGGCCGTTTCTACGTGGTCACCGAGCGCTGGTTCCAGAACATACTGGAAGGATACCGGGTGAGCCTGGCCTGGGTAATGCGGCATCGGCGAGCGACGATGGCCTTGCTGCTGATGCTTGTAGTTGGAACGGGCTACGGCTTCTACGCGATTCCGAAGGGTTTTTTGCCCGAGGAAGACGCGAGCCAGGTTCTGATGTTCACCCAGGCGGCGCAGGGAATTTCGTACGACGCGATGGTGCAGCACCAGGAAGTGCTGAATCACCTCGTCGCGCAGGATCCCAACACTCTGACCTTCTTTTCGAGCGTCGGCGGCGGCGGCCCGGGTGGCGGACTCGATACCGGTATTTGCTTCGTTCACCTGGTGGCGCGATCCCAGCGCAAACTCGGCATCGACCAGATCATCGCCAAATGGCGGCGCGAATTCTCGAATATCCCGGGCCTGATGGTGTTCATCCAGAATCCGCCCGCGATCCAGATGGGCGCCCGGTTCACCAAGAGCCAGTATGAACTGACACTGCAAAGCCCGAACACTGATGAGCTGTTCAGTTCCGCGACCGCGCTCGAAACCAAGATGCGCACACTGACGAGCTTGCGCGACGTCAGCAGCGACCTCGAGATCAAGAATCCGCAGGTCAACGTCGAGATCAATCGCGACAAGGCCGACTCGATGGGCCTGAGTGCCAATGCGATCGAGCAGGCGCTATCGCTGGCCTACGGCTCCGAGCAGATCTCGACGATCTACGCGCCGAACAACGAATATTGGGTCGAGATGGAACTCGAGCCGCGCTATCAGGAGGATCCGCAGGCGCTCAACTTACTCTACGTGCGTTCGTCGAGCGGACAACTGGTCCCGCTCGATACCGTCGCAAAAATCACTCGCACGCTTGGCCCGTTGTCGATCAACCACTCCGGCCAGCTTCCCTCGGTGACGATTTCTTTCGACATCGCCCCGGGGGTTTCGCTGGGCAAGGCGCTCGACGAGGTGAAGCGCCTGGCCGACAACACGCTGCCGCAAAGTATCACCGCCGCCTACTCGGGTACCGCCGAAGCGTTCAAAAATTCGCTGGGTAATCTCGGTCTCTTGCTGATACTTGCAATCCTGGTGATCTATCTCGTGCTCGGCATCCTCTACGAAAGCTTCATCCATCCGATCACGATTCTATCAGGGCTTCCCGCGGCAGGTTTCGGCGCGCTCGTCACGCTGATGATCTTCCACATGGAGCTCGACCTGTTGGCCTTCGTCGGGATCATCATGCTGGTCGGACTGGTCAAGAAAAATGCGATCATGATGATCGATTTCGCGCTCGAAGCGCAGCGGACGGGCGGGAAGAGCGCGGCGGAAGCGATTTTCGAAGGCTCCATCGTGCGCTTCCGCCCGATCATGATGACGACGATGGCGGCGCTGATGGGCACGCTACCGATAGCGATTGGCCTTGGCGCAGGGGCCGACGCTCGGCGACCACTGGGCGTGGCTGTAGTCGGCGGCCTTGTCTTTTCCCAATTGCTCACGCTTTACATCACACCCGTGGTCTACACCTACATGGAACGGTTCCAGGATTGGCTCAAATCATTGTCGCGGGAGGCGCCCGCGGAGATTGTCGCGACGACACTCGCTCCATCCGATACAGCCGAAGAGTCTGTGCAGCGGCCGCGGCGGCGGGCGGCGTCCTGAAAAAGACGGGAGATCTCGCGGTGTCAAGCGAATGATTCCCTGCATGTTTTCATTTGCGCTTAAACCTGTGGACATCTTTCTCGCCTACCATCGAGTGACGAGACCCTTTCGTGGCGGTGCGCAGGCGGGTAAAATACAGTAGTTACAGGGAATCAGAGTGGATCGGGATGGCGGCGCCGCGAGGGCGCCCTGGGTTTAGGGTTTTGTCACAGGAAGCGGATCCCAAAAGTAGATCAGCCGAGAATCCGCGCGTCGTAGTCGATTTCGATCTCTTGCGCCGGATTGGCGGCCTTAACTTCCGCGATCTCGGCGGTCATCCCACGACCGATGGACGTACGGTGCGAAACGGGATGGTCTATCGGTCGGCTCATCTCGCCAACATTCCGGAAGAGATTGAACATCCGCTGGCCAGCATCCGCCTGCGTACGCTGGTCACGCTGCAGAGCCGGCTTGAAGTAGAACATCTCGGCCCGCCGCGATCCGAGTTTCTCGATTCGGGTGTCCGCTGGGAGCATATCCCGATTGGCGACCCGTGGTTCCGGCGCGACGGGTTTCACCGGATCGAGAGCAAACCTGGCCACGAACATCTTGTGATCGTGACCGAGTTCCGAGACGACTGGCAGTCCTTCTTCAAGCTGCTCGCGGAACGCGAGGTTTATCCGTTGGTCTTCCACTGCTCGGCCGGACGCGACCGCACGGGGGTGGGCGCCGCGATGCTGCTCGAGATGCTGGGAGTCGGGCGTGACCGAATCGTTGCAGACTTCCTCGAGAGCAATACCACGTTTCCGAAAATGCCGCTGAACGCGCGCCAGCTCGAACCCATCTTCGAGATGATCGACGAGAACGGCGGAATCGAAGGCTTCATGCACGAAGTGCTGGGGCTCGAGCCGATCGATATAGAAGTGATCCGCGACGACCTGCTGGAATAGCGTCTCCGCTCCCGGACTTTTTCAGAACATCACCGCAAGACGATTCGTTGCCGCGCGAAGGCGCGACGCGAGCGCGTTAGGCGGGCAGATAGCCGTCGCGCAGCAGTGACTTCGCGATAATCATCCGCTGCACTTCGCTGGTGCCCTCGCCTATTTCGGCCAGTTTCGCATCGCGCATGTACCGCTCGACCGGGAAGTCGGTGACGTAACCATAGCCGCCGTGGATCTGGACCGCCTTGGTTGTCGCCCACATCGCGGTCTCCGAGGCGAACAGCTTTGCCATTGAAGCTTCGCGACCGAACGGCTTGCCGGCGTCCTTGAGCGCGGCGGCGCGGCCGGTTAGAACCCACGACGCCTCGATTCTCGTCGCCATATCGGCGAACATCCACTGGATCGCCTGGAAGTCGGCGATCGCCTGGCCGAACTGGCGCCGCTCCTTGGCATAGGCGGCGGCATCCTCCATCGCGCCGCGCGCGATTCCGGTTGCCCATCCCGCTATCCCGATACGGCCGCCCTCGAGCACCTTGAGCGTCTGGGCGTAACCAGCGCCGACCTCGCCGATGAGATTGTGGACCGGGACGGTTACGTTTTCGAAAATTACTTCCGCGGTATCTGACGAATGGAGCCCGAGCTTTTCGATTTTCCGCCCGTTACCAAGCCCCGGTGTGCCGCGCTCGACGATAAATGCTGAAACGCCGGAGCGGCCGGCACCCGAATCGGTGATCGCCATCACTACGTAAACCTCGGCGACGCTGCCGTTGGTGATGAACATCTTGGCGCCGTCGATTGCGAAGGTGTCGCCGCGGCGCACCGCACGCGTCTTCATCGCGACGGCATCAGAGCCTGATCCGGGTTCGGTCAGGCACCAGGCGCCGATCTTCTTCGCCGTGATCATTTCGGGCAGGTAACGAGCGCGGCTATCTTCGGCGGCGAACATCGCGATATGGCCCGACGAGAGTGACATGTGTGCGGCACAGGCGAGCGCCAGTCCAGCGTCGTAGCGGGCGAGCCCCTCAACCACTATCGCCTGGGACAGCGAGTCGGCGCCGCCGCCGCCGTACTTCTCGGGAAATGCGACCCCGAGGAACCCCAGTTCGCCGATCTTTTCGATCACATGGCGGGGAAAGGTTTCATCCTTGTCCCATTTCGGGGAAAAGGGTTTGATCTCGCGTTCGGCAAACTCCGCCAGGGTGGCCCGGATCTGCCGCTGCTCGTCATTCAGCTCGAAATCCATCGGCTATTCACGCGGGGATACATTCTCGCGCACCCACTTGACGATATCTTCGGTCGACGCACCTGGAGTGAAGATCGCTTTGACGCCGAGTTCCTTGAGTTTCGCGGTGTCCTCGTCGGGAATGATCCCGCCGCCGAAGACCGCGACGTCACCCGCACCTTTCTCCCTGAGCAGGCGAATCACCTCGGGGAACAGCGTCATATGGGCGCCCGAGAGGATACTCAGGCCAACCGCGTCGGCGTCTTCCTGCACGGCAGCCTCCGCGATCATCTCGGGCGTCTGATGAAGTCCCGTGTAGATAACTTCGAAGCCGCCGTCGCGCAGGGCTCGCGCGATTATCTTGGCCCCACGGTCATGGCCGTCGAGGCCCGGCTTCGCCACCAAAATTCGAAGTCTCTTGTCTG
>JASHZA010000407.1 GCA_030042765.1 Candidatus Binataceae bacterium
GCGTACGACGATGAAATCCCATTCCTGGCTGTTACCGGGACTCGATGCGCGGGTGGCGGCGTAGATCACCCGTTCGATCAACTCCTGCGGCACCGGGTCGGGCCTCAGGTAACGAGCCGCACTGCAGGTTTCCATCGCTTCGATGACATCCATAGTCGTCTCTCCCTATACACTCCGATTTCCAACCCGGCTTGTAGGCCAAACGGCCGCCCTCGGCAAGGTTTTGGCCGATTTTGGTCCACGGCGTTACCCGGTTTTCGCATCTGGTGGGCACGCCACACAATGCACACGCCTCCTCCTTCGACCCGAACGGCGGTGAATTTTTCGCGAGGTTTTGTCGGCAAACTTGCGCAGTATTCGTTCGCTTGGAGACTCGTGCTAGGAATCGATCAGAGGGTTCTCGAAGCATGAGACGCGACGGCCACAGGGAAACGCTTGCGATCCTGGTCGGCGGCGGCCCGGCACCAGGAATCAACGGAGTGATTGCCTCGGCTACGATCGAGGCGGTTAATTGCGGCCTGCGGGTACTGGGCCTGCGTGAAGGCTACAGATGGCTGGTGGGGGGCGACACCACTCACGTGGTGGAGCTCAAGATCGAAGACGTCAGCCGAATTCACTTTAACGGCGGCTCGATCCTGCGTACTTCGCGAACCAATCCCGCACGGGACGACACCAGCCTCGAGCGTGTGATACGCACGCTGATGCTGCTCGACGTGCGCTACTTGGTCTGCATCGGGGGCGACGATACGACCTTCGGCGCGGCCCAGATAGCCGAGATGACCAAGGGACGAATCGGTGTCGCGACGGTGCCGAAAACGATCGACAACGATTTGCCGCTACCGGAAAACGCGCCGACGTTCGGCTTCGAGACGGCGCGCGCGGTGGGGTCGACCATCATCGAATCCTTGATGGAAGACGCGCGGACGACGGGCAGGTGGTACCTTGCGGTCTCGATGGGCCGCAAGTCGGGATTTCTCGCTCTGGCGATGTGCAAGTCGGCAGGAGCGACGTTGGCGGTCATCCCGGAGGAGTTCCGCGGCGAGAAGTTCGACCTCGGCATCGTGGTCGACACGATCGTGGGAGCGATCGTGAAGCGGCGCGCGTCAGGTCATGATAACGGCGTTGCGGTAATAGCCGAAGGCATTGCAGAGCGCGTCGACACCAGCATGTTGCCGGTCGCGCCCGGTTCCGAACGCGACGCTTACGGCCACGTGCGGATCGCGGACCTCGCGCTGGGCGGGTTGGTACGGGACCGCGTGCGCGCGGCGGTGAGCGAGTTGGGACTGGGCATCAATGTCGTGAACAAGGACATCGGTTATGAGCTGCGCTGCGCGAAGCCAGTACCATTCGACGCGGAGTATACGCGCACGCTCGGTTACGGCGCGGTGCGCTATCTGCTCGGCGGGGGATCGGGTGCGCTTATCGCGATTACCGGCGGACGGGTAACGCCGGTCAACCTCGACCAACTGCTCGATCCCGAGACCGGGCGCATCCGGATACGGATGGTGGACGTTTCGACCGAGTCGTACCAGGTCGCGCGATCGTACATGATCAGGCTGGAGCCGTGGGACCTGGAGGAGCCGATGCTGTCGCGGCTCGCGGCGCATACGAATCTGTCGGCGGAAGCGTTCAAAGCCAGATTCGAGCCGGTCGTAGAGGCGACGGCGCCATACAAGAGCTGAAGCGATCGGCTTTTATTTTTAACGCAGCTCGCGGACTCGCCTGCTCGCTCCGCGCGGCAGCCGCGCTCCGCTGGCTGGCTTGCGCGACGGCGCACGCGCTGCGCTAAAATCATAAAGCATGGAGCGGGTGGCGATTTTCAGCGCGGGGTTGTTCACGTGGACGCTGGTCGAGTATGCGATCCACGCCTGGCTGAGCCATACGTTCAAGACGTTCGCGACCCCGCTCCACGACGTTCATCATCGGGACCCGCACGCGGTCTTCACGATCGGGGCATGGATTCCGATCGCGGTAAGCTGGATCGCCGGTTTCGCGATGTTCGGATGGGGTCCCGGGATGATCTTTTTCACCGGGATAGCGGCGGGGTTCGCCGCGTACGAAGCGATCCACTACCGCGTGCACTTCTCGACTCCAAGTTGCCGCGCCGAGGCGCATCTGCGGATGCGCCACCTGGTCCATCACCACGGCGAGCCGCTGGCATGCTTTGGAGTCACGTCGGAATTGTGGGATTTGATCTTCGGCACCGAACTGATCGGCGAGCCGATGGCGGCAAATTGTGCGAGGGTGGCAAATCTGCCGCCGCTGGCGGGCGCAACCAACGTGCGCAAGCTCTTCCGGTTCGGCGGGGCCGACGGCTAGAAGCACGAAGGGCCGGTCCACTTTCGTGGATCGGCCCCCCTCTTCCTCCGTCCCCCTACCTCTACTGCGGATATCGCCGGCTCAACCGCCCATTTTTAGCGGCTTTCCACTTCCATCCACCCAATCCTCACCACACCATCCAGCAAACCCCGCGTCACAACCGCCAAACCTCCGCACCACCGCGACGCTTACCGCAGTCAGCCCCGGTCCCCTTACCGGAGCCGTCAACCTCGGATAGGGGTTGAAGCAAGAACCAAACCAGAGGAAAAGTGCCAACTTTTGGGGCTGTTTAGCCGCCAGAGAGTGGCGGATGGCATCCGCGCAACATGCTTGTCGCAATCCAGAACATGGCCAGAGCGCCGGAAGTACTCGTAAGAGGTCTACACCGAAAACACGGATCAGACGGGATTGCGCGCCAGCAGCCCTCGCGCGATTACCAGCGCCTGGATTTCGTTGGTACCCTCGCCGATCATCATCAGCGGAGCGTCACGATAGTAGCGCTCGACCGGAAATTCGGCCATGAAACCGTAGCCGCCGAGCACGCGCATCGCGTCGAGGGTCATTTTGGCGCAGGCTTCGGAGGCGAACAGCTTGGCCATCCCGGCCTCGACGTCGCAGCGTTCGCCGGCGTCCTTTTTGAGAGCGGCGTTCTCGACCATCAGCTTGGCCGCCTGAAGGCGGGTGCCCATATCGGCAAGCATCAGTTGGACAGCCTGATGCTGTGCAATGGGCTTGCCGAACGCGGTGCGCTGTTGCGCGTAGCGGATTGCGGCGTCGAAGGCGGCCTGCCCTACCCCGACCGCACGCGCGGCGACGTTGATGCGGCCGACCTCGAGCGCGCTCATCACCTGCTTGAAGCCCTGGCCCTCGCGTCCGCCGATGAGATTCGCGGCGGGCACGTCGAGTTCCTCGAGCTGCACCTCGCAGGTATCGATGCCCTTGTAGCCAAGCTTCTTCAACTGGCGGCTGACGGTGGGGCCGCGATCGTTCTTCTCGACCGCGAACATGCTGATCCCGGCGTAGGCGGGCTCGGCCTTCGGGTTGGTCTTGGCGGCGACGGCGAGCATCGTGCCGTGGCGCGCGTTGGTGATAAACATCTTGCTGCCGGAAAGGACGTAGTTGTCGCCCAGGCGGGTGGCGGTCGTGCGAATCGACTGCACGTCGCTGCCGGCGTGCGGCTCGGTCAGAGCGAGTCCGCCGCGCTTTTCGCCCGAGGCCATCGCGGGCAGGAAGCGATTCTTCTGATCCTCGGTGCCGTGATTGGCGATGATGTAGGCCATGATCAGGTGGCTGTTGATGACGCCGGCGAGGCTCATCCATCCGCGCGACAGTTCGGCCATGATACGGGCGTAGCTGATGAAGCTGAGGCCGAGGCCGCCGTAGTTCTCGGGGATGGTCGCACCGAAGAGGCCGAGTTCTTTCATTTTGGTGACCAGCGCGTGCGGGTACTCGTCGTTATGTTCAAGTTCGCCGGCGGCGGGGATTACGTCGCGGTCGACGAAGCGGCGCACGGCTTCGACAATTTCGCGGTCGAGGGATTCATCCATTGGGGGTGAACATTCCTTTCGTGAGGGGCGGGAGGGTGGAGGTCCCGCAGTGGCGTCAGGGTATCAAATTGGAGAAGGCTCCCGCCAATCGGAGGTTCGCCGGGCAGATAATTGCGGACGGAGCCAAGCCGGCGATCGGCGGTTCAGCTCAGGATCGCAAACCGCTATTTTCCGCCCATGAAGTACACGCTGGAAGATCTTTGAGCGAGAGGCTTGATCTTCGCGCAAAGCCTGAAATACTTGGGGTTTAGGCCAGGTTACGAATCAAAACTCGAATCGAGGCGATCGAAATGGCGCGAATCGAAGAAAAATTCCACAAGATGAAGTATCCAGGCGCAGTGGACGCGGACGGGCATATCCTCGAATCACGGACCTGCTGGGAGGAGTGTTGCGAGGCGAAATACAAGCCCACCGCGATCCGGATCAAGGAGGACAAGGACGGGCTCGAGTACCTGGAAATCGGCGGCGTGCCGTCGCGGGTCAATCGCGGCGGAAGGTTCAGCAACGTGGCCTCGATGGGCCAGGTGTCGCGCGAGAAGGGCGAATTCGACTTCAGGAAGAAATACGGCGAGGACGTTCCGCTCGGCGCCTGCGACGCCAAGGAACGGGTCCAACGGCTGGACCTCGAGGGCCTCAAGGCCGCGATTATCTACCCGAGTCTCGACCTGACGTGGGAGACCGAGTGCGAGGACGCCGACTACGCGCAGGCGATGTGCCGCGCTTATAACCGCTGGATCGTCGACTGGTGCTCCGACAGCGGCGGGCGCTTGATCCCGGTCGCGCATCTGTCGCTGGGCGATCCGAAGGCGGCGGCGGAGGAACTCGAGCGTGCGGTGAAGGCCGGATGCAAGGGCGGATGGGTCGTACAGTTCACGATGACGCGCAAGCCGCACGCCCATCCGGACCATGACGTGCTGTTCGCGAAGGCGGAGGAACTCGACGTACCGATCGCGCTGCACGTGTCGCTCGAGCCGCCGTGGGCGCTGCCCGGACGTTACGCGCTGGATCATGTTCGCAAGCTGACATTCTTCCAGAACGTAACGGCGTCGGACGCCAATCGCCATGCGCTGGCGAGCTTCATGCAGTACGGGACGTTCGACAAGTTCCCGAAGCTGAAGATCGCGGTGCTCGAAGTCGGCGCCGGATGGACCAGCTACTGGCTGGACCGGATGGATGCCGTCTACGACAGCATCATGGGGCGATCGGTCCCGCTCAAGGAAAAGCCGAGTCATTACTTCAGGCGCAACGTGTTTGTCTCAGCCGATCCCGATGAGCATGCGCTGCCGGCGATGATGGATTTGTGCGGCGACGATCGCTTCTTCTGGGCCTCCGACTTCCCGCATCCGGATCACACCGGGGATTACATCGAGGAGCTCGAGGAAGTCGCCGACAAGCTGCAGCCGCCGGCACGGCAAAAGCTCCTGAGCCAGAACGTAGAGAAGGCCTATAACCTGGATCTCTAGCCGAAACGGGAATTGACGCGAAACAGACGGCTCGCGAGTACGCGCTCGCGGGCCGTTTGGGTTATCGCCATCCCGCGGGTTCGCGCGCTGCCGCGGCGGCCTCTGCGGGAGCCAGGCTGGTGTCCCACCTGCGCGCGACGTAACGGCCGCCAGTAAATCCGTCGGATCGGTCCGATACGAGCCATATCAGCGGCGCGACC
>JASHZA010000408.1 GCA_030042765.1 Candidatus Binataceae bacterium
GAAAACACGGCGGGCCTGCGTCGGGGCGCCGTGGCACGGCAAACAGGCGGCCCGATTCTGGTGCCCGTTGGGGAGAAGGTGCTCGGCCGCCTAATCAACGTGATTGGATTTCCCATCGATCGACAGGGAACCTTCGACCCCGCCGTCGAGCGCTGGCCAATTCATCGAGTCTCACCGTTGATAAGCCGGCAGGATCACAGGCGCGAAGTCTTCCGCACGGGCATCAAGGTCATCGATTTGCTCGCCCCTCTAGCCAAGGGAGGCAAGGCCGGAATGTTCGGCGGCGCGGGCGTGGGTAAAACCGTACTGATCATGGAACTGATCCGCAGCACGGTCGAGAAGTATTCGGGGATTTCGGTGTTCGCCGGAATCGGCGAACGGTCACGCGAAGGGCACGAACTACTCGCCGAACTGCGCCAATCGGGAGTTCTCAACCGGACCGCCCTGGTATTCGGCCAGATGAACGAACCGCCTGGAGCGCGCTGGCGGGTGGGAATGACTGCGTTGACCGTCGCCGAGTATTTCCGCGACGCAATGCACCGCGACGTTCTGCTCCTCATGGATAATGTGTTTCGCTTCGTACAGGCTGGATCGGAAGTCTCCGGTATGCTCGGGCGTCTTCCCTCGAGGGTAGGTTACCAGCCGACGCTCGCTACCGAGATCGCCGAGTTGGAAGAGCGAATCGCGTCGGTCGCGGGCGCGTCGGTGACCGCGATTCAAGCAGTGTATGTTCCGGCAGACGATTTTACCGACCCGGCCGTCGTGGAAACCTTTCGTCACCTGGATTCTTCGATTGTCCTGTCGCGTGACATGGCCGCGGACGGGCTTTACCCGGCGATCGACCCCTTGACCTCGACGTCGGTTCTGCTCGACCCCCGGATAGTGGGCGCGGAGCATTACGAGAGCGCCGAGGAGGTGCGAAGAACGATTGCACGCTACAAGGAACTTCAGGAAATCATCGCGCTCCTCGGCGTGGAAGAGTTGAGCGCGGAAGACCGCCGAACCGTGGCTCGTGCGAGGCGGCTGGAACGCTTTCTCACGCAGCCTTTCATGGTCACCGAGCAATTCACGGGGTTCGCGGGGAATTCAGTGTCGATCGAGAATACGATCAAGGGCTGCGGCGCGATATTGTCGGGGGAAGGCGACGATTGGGCGGAAGGCTCATTTTACATGGTCGGCACTTTCGAGGACGCGCGCGCCAAGGAACTCGCCACGCGCAAGGAGTAGGCGTCAGCCAACGCCGATGAAGCTGGTTGTCACCACGCCCACCGAGATCACCGTAGACGAAGACTCGGTGCGCTCCGTTCGTGCGGAGGATTCCAGCGGGGCCTTCGGAATCGAACCGCGCCACGCAGATTTCCTGACCACGCTTACCGTTTGTGTCGTGAGGTGGCGCGACGGCCGCAACGTCGAACATTATGTTGCGGTTCGCGGCGGCGTGCTTCGCGTTCGAGAGGGGAAAGTTGTCGAGATTGCGACACGCGAGGCAGTCGTCAACGACGACCTGGGGCATCTGCGCAATGAGGTTCTTTCGGCGATGCTAAAGAACGTCGAGACGGAGCAGTCCGCCAGAGCCGGGGCGCTGAGGCTGGAAAACGCGGCGATTCGGCAGATCTATCGCTATCTGCGCCCCTCGGATCGGCCCGTAAAGTCGAAGCCGCAAGAGTAACCGCTGGATGCTCGCGTGGTAACGGGGAAAGAACCCAGCGACCGGCCGGAAACGGGCGAGGAGCGCGAGTTGCAAGAAGCCGTCGAGCGTGCGCACCGCAGACGCGAGCACTGGTTGCGAACCGGCGAGTGGCCGCTCGGGCGGGCGCTTGCGATGATGGGCCGGTTCGGCTGGACCATCGTCGTACCGATTCTGCTGGGCGCCTTTGTCGGCCGATGGCTTGATCGGACTTTCAACTCCGGGGTGTTTTGGAGCGCGGTCCTGGTCTTCGCAGGAGCCGCGCTGGGGTTCTGGGGAGTCTGGAAGGCGATGAATAGCGAATGAGGGATTTGACTTTTCTGCGAGTTCTGCCGTACTGCGCGTTGGGCGTTTTGCTCGGGGTCGCCTACCTTTCCGCGCTCGCTTTGAACGTGCGCCTGTACGTGGGCTCCGGACGCGGATGGAGTGCGCCGTTCCTGCATCTGACGCGGTTGCTGGTGATCGCCGCGGTCTTCACTCTCTGCGCCCGTCGAGGCGCGTCCTCGTTATTGTCGAGCATGGTCGGCTTTGAGCTAATCCGAACCGTCGCAGTCAATCAGCAAAGACCGGCGCTTGGGGGGAAGTTATGAACCAATCGCCGCTGCAGGCCGTTGTTCTGTTCTATGTCGGTTTCGTCCCAATCACCCGCACGGTTGTGACGACGTGGGGACTGATGGCCGCGCTAACCGTCGGATCCTGGGTTGCGACACGCGCCTTTCAGGTCGTAGCGGGTGGCTGGCAGGCGGTGATCGAAACCGTCGTATTGGGAATCGAGGAGCAGACTCAGGCGTTGCTCGGCCGGGACGCAGCGCCGTTCCTGCCATTGCTGGGAACTCTCTTTATTTTCCTGGTGGTCGCGAATCTGTCCGGGATCGTTCCAGGGCTCAAGGCGCCAACCGCGTCAATCGAGACCCCAGCCGCGCTTTCCTCGATCGTCTTTCTATCGGTGCATTTCTACGGAATACGGTTCCGTGGCGTTGCTCGGCATTTCGCGGCCTTCCTGAAGCCCAACCCCGTCTTGCTGCCGCTCAATGTCCTCTCCGAGATAACCAGGTCCTTCTCGCTGGCAGTGCGTCTGTTCGGCAACATTATGAGCGACGACCTTGTGTTGGCAATCGTTCTGGCACTGGCGGGATTATTTGTGCCGATCCCGTTTATGGCGTTCGCGATCCTGGTTGGCCTGGTGCAGGCCTATATCTTCAGTGTTCTGGCTGCCGTCTATATAGGCGGCGGTCTCGGTGCAATTGAGAAGTGATGGAGGTTGAAAGATGACGGTTCAGATGCTGAGCATAATCGGCGCGGTAGTTGCGGTGGCTGTCGGTTCTATCACTCCCGCACTCGCCGAAGGCCGTGCGATCGCAGCCGCGATGGAAGGTATCGCGCGTCAGCCCGAGGCTGCGGGGGCGTTGTCGCGCACGTTGTTCGTTGGCCTTGCGATGATCGAAACAATGGCGATCTACTGCCTGGTGGTGGCGCTATTGTTGTTGTTCGCAAACCCGTTCGCGGTGCGATGAATTTCAGTTGGTGGACATTCACGCTTCAAGCGGCAAACTTCCTGATTTTAGTCTGGCTGCTGCAACGCTTCCTGTTCAAGCCGGTCAAGACGATAGTTGCTCGGCGCAAGGAGGAAATTTCACGCGCTTTGACCGAAGCTTCGGCGGAAAAGGACGGCGCGGAGCGGCTGAAGCAGGAGGTGGAGGCGGTAAGATCCCAAATCGGTGCCGAGCGGCGAAAAATGCTCGACGAGGCGCGCGCACAACTATCAGCGGAAGGTCAAAAGATGCTGGCGGATGCGCGCGGCGAAGCGAAAAAAATCAGGGACCAGGCCCTGAAAAGGCTCGATGAAGAGCGCGCCGCCGCTGGCAACGAACTCTTCGAACGCACCGTCGCGTTGGCGACGAACCTTGCCGAGCGGCTTTTGCGCGAACTGGCGGTCCCTTCAATGGAGTATCCATTCCTTGGGCGGGTGACCGATTATCTCGATCGCCTGCCGGCGGACGAGCGCGCCCGGCTTCTGTCTCACGTGAGCGCGGGGGCCCTGTTAGTGACGACGGCTCATCCGCTCAGCGTCAAGGATCAAGCGGAATGGCGTGAGCAACTTGCAAAACGCCTCGGCACGAACTTTAGCATCAAGTTCAGCGCCGACCCGGCGCTTATCGCCGGTACCATAATCACGCTCCCGGACGCGATCCTGCGTTTCAACTGGCGCGACAGTCTAACCTCGGCACTCAAAGAGTTCCACAATAATGAGCGGCCTCGTTGAATCGGTAGGAGCTCGCCTGTTGCGAGCGAGCCGGGTGCTGAGCGAGATCAAGATCGAGCCTCGTCTGGATCTGATCGGACGAGTTGAGCGAATTGGGGACGACGTCGCGAGCGTTCGCGGGCTGCCGGAGGCACGGCTCGGCGAACTGCTGCTGTTCGAACGTTCGGATGGCGGCGAGCCAGTTGCAGGTATCGTGCTAACGCTCGATCCTGACCTGATTGGATGCGCGATGCTTGGCGCGACAAGCGGAGTCGAGGCGGGCAACCTGGTGCGCGGCACCGGCGGCGTAGCGAGGGTGCCGGTGGGAGAGCAGCTTCTCGGTCGAACCGTCAACGCGCTCGGCATTCCGCTGGACGAAGGTCCGGCAATCGATGCATCGAAGCTCGAGCCGGTCGAGAGAGCTGCGCCAGCCATCGTCGATCGCGATTTCGTGAATTCTGCGCTTAACACCGGACTCCTGGTAATAGACGCAATGCTGCCGCTGGGACGGGGTCAGCGCGAGCTGATCATCGGGGATCGCGAAACCGGTAAGACCGCAATCGCGGTCGACGCCGTCATCAACCAGCGCGATAGCAACGTTATCTGTGTCTATTGCGCGGTCGGGCAGAAGACGTCATCCGTGAGCCAGGTCATCGATGCCGTCAAACAGTACGGGGCGCCGCAGCGTTGCATCTTTGTCTTCGCGCCGGCCGACGACCCGCCGGGAATCCAGTGGCTTGCGCCATACGCGGCGTTCACCATGGCGGAGTATTTCTCGGAAAGAGGCGGCGATGCGCTACTGATAATCGACGACCTTAGCAATCATGCTGTGATCTATCGGCAGCTTTCGTTGCTGCTGCGCAATCCGCCAGCACGCGAGGCTTATCCTGGCGATATCTTCTATATCCATTCGCGACTTCTGGAGCGTGCGGCCAAGCTTAGTAGCGAGCGCGGTGGGGGATCTCTGACCGCGCTGCCCATCGCCGCAACCCAGGAAGGAAATCTCTCTGCATATATTCCGACGAATCTCATTTCGATTACCGACGGGCAGATCGTTCTCGATCCGCGTCTGTTCCACGAGGGGCAAAAGCCCGCAGTCAATGTGGGCAAGAGCGTATCCCGCGTCGGCGGCAAGACTCAGTCGCCGGCGATACGCAAGCTCGCTGAGACGCTGCGGCTCGAGTACGCGCAGTTCCTCGAACTTGAAATTTTCACCCGCTTCGGGGGCATGGTGGACGAGCGCACTCGGACTATTATCGAGCATGGCCGCCGAATCCGGGCCGTCCTGACGCAGCCACAATACGAACCGCTCTCCGTAGCCCATCAAGTGGCTTGGCTGCTGGCGATTGAACACAGACTGCTTGACCGGATTTCTGTCGACAAGGTCGCGGTACTGCGAGCAAAGCTCTCCCCGTGGCTCGATTTGCGAGCCCGCGAGCATGTTCGTCAAATCAACACAACCGGCGATCTCGGTGCCGACGGACGCACCGCGCTTATTGCCGCGATAACTGAGTTGGTCGAGCAACTCGCTTCCGAACCGATTCCACCAAAGCCATAGACGATGGCACAAGAGAAGGAAATCGCCACAAGAATCACGTCGCTCGCCGAGCTGCTTGAAATCGTTTCCGCGATACGCGCGATTTCCGCCTCGCAGATGCAGCAGGCGCTGCGATCGCTCGAAGCGATTCGCCGTTACTCCGAGATGATTCAAGCGGCATTGTCGGATGCCGCAACGTTGCTGCCGCCCGACGGCACGGCCGCGCCGGTACCGGCACCCTTTAAATTCGGCTTGGTTGTATTTTGCGCCGAGCACGGCCTGTGCGGCGGCTTCAATGAACATCTGCTGCGTGTCCCGGAGCGTGCGCTAGTGGACGGCACGGGCAAGCTTGTGTTGATTGTGGTCGGATCCCGCGGCGGCCAAATTTGCCGCGAGCGCGGATTACGGCCTGACCTCGTGCTGCCGATGGCTACTCATTGTGCGGGCGTCACGAGCGCCGCTCGCCGCGTTGCAACCGAACTCTATCGGATGTTCAGTGAAGGCCGAATCGCAGGCCTTGAGGTGGTCTATGCACAGCACGCCGGAAGTCCGTTCCCGCGGATCGAGCGGCATCGTCTGCTGCCGCTCGAAGTGCCTGTTGTCGAAAGGCGTCCGCTGCCAATACCACCGCTGATCAACCTCGGTCCGCGCCGTCTTTTCGACGATATCGTCGGAGAGTACTTCTTCGCGGCGCTGGAGAACGCCGCAATGCAATCGTTTTTCAGCGAAAGCTCAACCCGTTTCCGGACGATGGAAGCCGCGCATCAGAACATCGGAAACAAATCTGAGGAGCTTACTGGGCTTGCACGACGCCTTCGGCAGGAAACAGTAACGACGGAAATCCTCGATCTGATCAGTGGCGCTGAAGCCCTTCGCCCGTCCGAACGCTGAGTCGATGCGGATGCCGGCAAAGCCGATGCTACCTTGTGAGAACCAATCGCAAGGACTGGAACGGTTGAACGAAGCTCCGTCGTCTTTCGACGGCCATGACGGGAGAAGACGATCAACCGAGCTGCTTCGCTCGGCGCAGCGCCTGCAGCACTCTGTGCCGGTTGTCAGCAAAAGGGACAAGCGCCACGACCCGGATGTCCTTTGGCAGGAACCGCGCAATGGTGTGCAGCGACCCCATGAATACGATTCCAAGCTCGCCGCGAGCAAGGGTTGTGTCGATCCGATTGGCGACGAATCGATCGCGTCTTTCAATTAACGCGTTTCCCGACGCCTTGACCTCCTTCTGTTGCGTCGGCACTCGCGAGGTTCCGAGCAACCGTTGTATACGGCTGTACTCTTCGACCAAAAGCTCACCGGATTCGGTACCCATGATTAGCGCTCCACGGCGAGCCATCTCGAGCAACAGCCGATGATTGCGGCTGCCCGCCGCCGCCAGCTCCCTTACAATGTCAAATTCACGCCCGCAGATCGGCAGGCCATCCTGATAGATGCGAACATGATCGTAAGGCAAATTGACGTTGAGGAGTGTGGTCTCGATGTCCTCCCAGATGCGGTCGACCAGGCTGGTTTTGCTCCGCCACCACTGTTCGCCGAATCTGTGCACGAGTTGCTGTCTAATGCGATCGCCGAGAGCACCCATATCCGCCTGCGTATGAATTATCGGAACATGGATGAGGACCCGTTCCACAATTTGTACTCTCAACGCGATATTGGGCGCGGATCAGAAAGCTTCGGGGGCCAGGGAACCTGAGTCAGTGACGTGTGTCCTTCGAGCGGTTAATGCAAAAGTCTTGATTCTGGCGGGCATACGAAATTGTAGGGTGGCCAAGGGCCTGTCACCTCGAGAGCGCCGCCGCGGAGCATGGTTGGTGCTTGTAGCGCGCTAATGAACTCACCAACTCCTTCGCGTGGAACGAGGAAGTGCAGCACGAGGTTTGCCTTGCCCTCCGGTACGTCCACTCCACTGGTGCATCGCAGATATTTTCCTTCGGTTGCTCCACAGATGCTCTTGCGAATTTCGTCGCAGCGCATACGTGAAACTTCCCGGAGCGAATAATGAACGCTTCGCCCCGCCAGATAAGCGGCCCCCGGCCCGCTCGCAGCCCCATGTACCAACTCAGTCAGCCGTCGGGAGCTATGGCCGGTTCCTCGAAGTGGTAAAGACGGGGCCTCCTCCAATACAACCCGCGCGGACATCTCCACCGATCCATCAAGTTCTGAGAGTACTCGCCGGTATTCACGTTGGCGGCTCTCAAGAAGGAACCGGATTTCATGCAACCCGCCGAAAATGCATCCATAGCGCATTGGAATCACGGTACGCTCCCGGTTGTAGCACTCGATTATCTCCGCATAAGCAAGAAGTCGGGCAACATCGCGATCGACAGTAGGAGCCGGGGTTTGAGACACCACGGCGCCTAGTCCGGCGGTACGAACCAGAATTGAAACCGGGGGCAACAGAGGAAAGCTTTGTTTTTCGCGCGGCTCCTCGACGTTCCCGTCAACGATGCAGTAAAGAAGATAGCTCATGGCGGTGACGGGACCGCCAGAGATGGACAGAAACTGTAGGGTGGCCACGGTCCGCTCAGCACGAGGCTCAGACCCCGCTCGGCATGTTCGAGGTTTATCCTGTCGATGAGGCCTGCCAGATCCGCCCAGCGGTCGCGCGCGACCAAGGCCGCGAGGTTCAGCACCAACTCCCTCGAATCATCCGGCGACGCACTGTCGAGTATCTTTCGCTGGCGCAGATCGGTCGTACACGGTTCGAGAGAACGGGCCA
>JASHZA010000409.1 GCA_030042765.1 Candidatus Binataceae bacterium
CCTACAACTGGGAAAACGACCAAGGCGTGCCGCGAGTTGATCCGCTGGCGGGAGGAGCCTGGTACAGCGAATGGATAATGGTCGAGCAGCCCGAGCAGTCGCGCTATACGGCCGTTCTGACGCTTTTCTACCAGGACAATCTTAAGGACGAGGACGACTACGCCTTTGTGCCTGCGTTGCGTCGCTCGCTGCGCCTTTCATCTTCGGCCCGTTGCGCGCCACTGCTTGGCGCCGACATGGTCAAGGACGACCAGCGCGTGGGATGGAACGGTGGCGTTGGCAAGTTCGAAGGAAAGTGGCTGCGCGACCAGAACCTTTTGACGCTCCCCGAAATGAATAGCAAGGCTGCAGGCACCTACCCCGGCGAATATGATGGGGAGCTCGGATGGCCGAAGCCATCTTGGGGCGATTGGGAAACCCGCGATACCTACGTCGTCGACGTCCGCCGTATCCCCTCGCTCGCACCGGGCTACTGCTACGGCAAGCGGATCGATTATGTCGACAAGCAGTATTACGGCAATGTCGCCGAGGATATCTACGACGCCAATATGAAACTATGGAAGGTGGTATGGACGGCTGGTACACCTGCGAAGCTCGACAACTATGGCGAGCAGCTAGGTGCTTGCGGAATCGTCGAGACTTACTGGGACATGCAGAATGACCACGTCAGCTACGTTACCAGCTTCAATCCAACGGGCGCCTGCTCGCTCTGGGACTCGGCCGTACCGAAACAGTACGACAACGTCGCGAAGTATTCGACTCCGGGCGGCCTGATGCAGATGATGCGCTAGGAATCTAAACTTGTTTCGGTCCGGGCACGGCGTGCGTCCCGCACGCCGTGCCCGCGTCGTCTCAGGATCAGATACTCACTGGTACGTGGCTCTTGTTTGCTGCGTACCGAGACAAAAGCCGCACCACGGCGGGCGTGACATTCTGAATCGCGTCGGGACGGTAACCGACCGACTCGGGACCGCGCTTGCGCATCATCCCGAACGTCGAGAGACGGTACAGCGCCGCGACCGCCTGGCAATAGCGAAAGCGGGCCCATTCCATCGGCGCCAATGCGTGGTAGAGCGGGATGTAGAGCGAAGCGAAAAGCCTTCGCAGCGAATTGCCCGCGAAGTTTTCCCTCATCCAGCGCGGCTGCTCCATAGTGGTCGTTGACAGAATCACCGCCGTGGTTGCGCTGCACAGGTGCCGGTCGCCGCGGTCTGCGCTGACCCAGTCGATTACCCCGTTCACGCGCAAGCCTTGGACGATCACGTTCTGCGGGTGGTAATCCATGTGAACCATCGCGGCGGGCGCAGCCCCGAATCGGGCCGCCGCCCCACGAAGATCCTCGAGCGCTCCGCGCAGTCCGGGCAGTGGTCCGCGTTCGACTCGCTCGGAGACAATCGCAAGAATTCGCTCGAGCAGCGCGGTCGTTTCGGGCTTGCCTACCGGCGTGAAGGCTGGCGGCAGATTCTGCAGTGCGGGTTGCGCAGCGACAACCCGATGTAGCCGGGCTTGCGCACGCACGAACCCGGCGAAGCCGAGCGAAAACGTTTTGAAGGCGCTGCGAAAGCTTTTGGTGGTGAAAAGCGGACCACCGGCAATACGCTCCATGATAAGGAATGGAGCGCCCAGTGGTGCATGGTCGGGCTCGTAGAGGTAGGGGCGCGGTACTGGGTAGCCCAGCTCGGTTAGAGCTCGGAGGGTCAGGTTTTCACGTCGGCCTTTTTCGTCGGCGAGCGACCCTTCGTAAAAACGCAATACCAGCGGAGTCGCAACCGGCGCCTCAGGCACCTCGGGCGATCTACCCGCCAGCGTGAATTCGAAAACCTTGGTCTCCCATCCGCTGGCGAGGATCTGCATACCCGCCACACGGCCGCTGAGGTAAGTGGACAGGCGATCGCGGGTTTCACCGTCCTCAGCCATGAGCGGTCGTGAGAGGCGGCGCAACCCCGGACAAGCGCTAACCTCAGGCGCAGCGCCGCCTAAGGTTGAACCGCCGGCTGAGTGACTATCGAGCTTACCGGCGGCCCGTTCGAGGTGGAGTTTGGCGCAACCTGAAGCCTTTCGGGACCCACATTGGGACCGAACCTGTGCTCCTGGTAAAGACTCTGCGTCGTTGACGAAAGCAACGGCCCGCTCGTATTGCTGATGTCAACCGTTACTTCAACCGAGAGTCCCATGCGCAGGGGCTTGTCGGGCGGAGGCGGTTCGTTGAGCACGACCTTCACTGGTACGCGCTGCACCACCTTGACCCAGTTACCGGTAGCGTTTTCGGGCGGCAGCAGCGCAAAGGCGGCGCCGGTCCCTACGCTAATCGAATCGATGTGTGCCTTGTAAATAAAGTCTGGGTAGATATCAGCCTCGACCTCGACGGGCTGGCCGACGCGAACGTCCGTCAGTTGGGTCTCCTTGAAGTTGGCCGTCACATAGAGTCGGTCAACCGGAACGATCGCCATCAGCGGTTCACCGGGCTGGATCCGATTGCCGACATGTACACTTTTGCGCGTGATGACCCCCGGGAGCGGAGCCCTTATCTCGGTGTAGCTTAAATCGAGCTTCGCGGCCTCGAGCGCGGCCTCCGCCTGCTGGACGATCGGACGATCGTAGCGCGCGTGGTCGTCAATCGGCCCGCCCAGAGCGGCGCGCGCCTGCTGCATCTGATGCTCGGCCAGCGCGCGGTCAGCAATCGCCACTCGCAGTCCGGTCGTCGCCTGATCGTAATACTCGAGCGAAACCACGCCTTCCTGACGGAGTGCCTTGGCCCGAACAAAATCTATGCGAGCCTGGCTGAGCTGCGAGTCCGCCAGTTTCAGCCCCGATTCCGCCGCTTCGAGCTGCGCAACGAGCTGATCCACGGATTCACGGGCACGTTCGACCTGCGCCTGCGCCTCATCAACTCTGACCTTGTAATCTCGCGGGTCCAGCGTCAGCAGTAGATCGCCGCCGTTGACGCGCCAGTTCTCCTGGACATAGAGGCGTGCAACGCTGCCAGGGACGCGCGAAGAAATCAGGGCAATTGTGCCGTCGACATAAGCGTCATCGGTCGAAACATGCGACGAGAAGTATTTGTAATAGCGCCATGCGGGATAGAGGGACGCGATCACAGCAATGGCAACCAGTACCAATAATGCCTTGCGCAATATTCCCTTCATTTGAGCAGCGCCACCCGCTCGGCGAGCAGTCCGGTCGATGCTTCAGCCGTTCCAAACCGCAGGGTCAAGCAAATTGTGATCATCGTTTTCCACTTCAAATGCGGGTCCCTCGCGGATTCCCGCTTTTTGCACCCTCGTGCTTCGCTACGGGTATTTTAGCGTAGCGCTGGTTCCTCCGGCACTGGACTTTACTACCGCCCCGTTAAAGATCAAATCGATAGCAAATGGCCCAAGAAAATTCACCTCATTGAAGATCCCGTCGACCCGTCCACTCGACGAGCCATCATTGGGCGAATCGAACAGGATTATCGACGGTGCCCTGGATTGCACGATTTCTCCATGCGACTCGTCTTCAATCAGGGCGTTGTAAACATTCACGTAGGGACCCTTGACGAAGAACCGCACGTCGGGATTGGCTGGCGGCGCCAGCGCCAGCAGCGCACCATTGCCGTTTCCCTGATTCACGCCCCCCACCGCCGTGCCGTACGGATCGCTGCTCGATGCCAGCAGTTTTACATTGAAACCCGTTGTGATCTCGATGCTGATTAGCGAGTGGTCGCCGACGGTCTTGGTCGCCACGACGCGTTCGGGCGGTTCGTCCTGTACTATCACTATACTCAACGGAATTGTTCCCTGGATTTGCCACGACGAGCGGACGTCCGAGATGGTTGCGACAAAGGGCGTTCCGATTGTACCGACGATTCGATAACTGGTCTGCGGGCTCTGGTTCGGCGTACTACCCGGACTCGTGCTGTTGCCCACGCCGAATGCCCCGCCGCATCCGGCGAGCCCTGCCCAGGCCGTTGCCAGCACGACCCGCCAGAGCGGTCCGAGGATTCCTCCGAGTCTTTGCCTGGACATTGTGCGAAGCTCCATTGCTGCTAAGGGAGACTAACGTTACTCACGCCGGTACAGAGAAGACAGGTGGTGGAGGTGTTGCCGCAAATCCCGGAACAAGGTGCCGCGATTGTGGCTGGCGCCGCCATAGTGAAAGGCACCGAGGATACTGGCAACAGAGAACCGTCAGGCTGGAGTTCAAAATGCGTTAGCGTGTAACCGGCACTTTGATCCGCTGGCGCGCAAAAGCTGAACTCGCCCGGCGTCGTCGTTCCGGTCGGCACCCCGGTCTGCATCAACTGCACGCCGTTG
>JASHZA010000410.1 GCA_030042765.1 Candidatus Binataceae bacterium
AGATCGGCGCCGGCGCCGGCCTTGGTTTCACCGTCAATGCGCCGCTGCCCGCGACCTGCGGCAACGAAGAATATCTCTGTCTCTTCGATCGCCTGCTGTTGCCGATTGCGCGCACCTTCAAACCCGAATTCGTATTGGTCTCCGCCGGCTTCGACTGTCATTACCGCGATCCGCTAGGCATGATGCGTGTGGATGAACAGGGGTTCGCCGCGATGGCACGCCGGCTTAAGCACCTCGCCGCGGAATGTTGCGGCGGAAAGCTAGTCGCAGCGCTGGAAGGCGGTTACGATTTAAAGGCTCTCGCCGGATCCGGGCGCGCCTTGGTCGAGGAACTTGGACGCGACGCGGATGATCCGATCGTTCCCGCGCCGCCGGCAGAACGTGCTTTGCCGATTATCGAGCGGGCCAGGTATTTTCTCGAGCCTTATTGGCAACTCGAGTAGCCGCGTGCCGTGGCGACGCAAGTACGGATCGGCGGTTCGGTCCGTAAAGTTTGGGGGGCAGGAGGTGTGGTGTGACGGTGCAAGCACAGGAACCGGGTTCTGAGAAGCCGCGGCTGATTGCAACCGCAGGCAGTAGACCATCGGAATTTTCCCTAAACTACGACGAAATCTTAATCGGCAGCGGCCCCGGCAACGATCTCGTCATCCAGGATGCTACCGTCTCGCGCCATCATGCGCGGCTCGTCCGCGACGCCAATGCCTACCGCCTCACCGATTTTGAAACCATCAATGGCACTTTCGTCAACGGTGAACGCATCACCGGCACCGTTGCCATCGCCTACGGCGACGAGTTGGGGTTCGGGACTGCCCGCTATACGCTCCGCGATATCTCGCCGAATTCGGCCCGCGCCGATACCGGCGCTGGCAACGGAGCCTCGGTCGAGGTCGCGGCTCCTCCTGCCGCTGAGCACGAGGCGGCCAACGGTTCCCCCGCATCCGAGGATCTGAACCATCAAGCGGCAGCGCCAGCAATCGCTGAGGAGAAACCAGGCATAACTCAGGAGGAGCCGGCGATTTCCCAACCGGAGCCTAAGGCCGCTCAACAGGAGCCGAGCGCCGCTGAGCAGGAGCCGGGCGTCAACGGCAGTGCCACCCCTAAGCAGTCGGCGCCCCAGTCCACGCCAAAACCTCGGGAATGGCGTCCCGAGGCGCCCCCACCGGTTTCGCGCCGCCGGATGCGTCCGCTGATAGTGGGCGGAATCGTCGCGTTGCTGTTTGCCGCCGCGTTCGTACTGACCAAATACACGCTCCGTCGCTTCCCGATTCATGAAGCCGGGGAGCCCCTCAATCTCGCACTAAAATCCAAGGCCACGGAGGCCGGAACCGGTTCGGCCACGGCCGCTCCGTCGCCCGCCCTCGCGAGCCCGTCGGCCGCCGCTGCGAGCGCGTCAGCCTCCCCGCATGCGAGCCCGCGTCCGCATCACCCTGCCATCGCGGCTGCACCGATGCCGGCGGAGACCGCAGAGGAGGCCTCCGTATGGCTCTTGCCGCTCAATCGCTATCGGGGGGTGGCACACTTGCTTTTCGTGAATGCCGACCCGGCGATGACGATGGGCGCGCGCGATCACGCGCGATACCTGATCAAGAATTATGGCAAGCAACTCCGGCAGGGACTTAATCTGGGTGCCCTGGCGCATCGCGAGGATCCCGCCAATCCGTGGTACACCACCGACGGCAGCGCAGCCGCCTCCTACTCCGACACTCACTTTGCGGTCGGGCCCGCGTCCTTCCGGCCGGCCTCACACTCCTGGGCCTTCGACTCTTGGATGACGGCGCCGTTCCATCGCCTTTGGATTCTGAATCCCAGCCTGCGCCGCGTCGGTTACGGCGAATTCTGTGAGCGCGGCGTGTGCGGTGCGGTCCTCGAGGTGCGCTCTCCGGCCGCCTTGTCCGAAACGCCTACGACCCTTCCATACCCGGTCGAGTTTCCTCCTAACGGTTCGATCATCCGGATGACCTCCAGTCAGGGCGAATGGCCCAATCCGCTCGCATCATGCCCGGGATATTCTGCCCCCAGTGGGCTCCCGCTGACCTTGCAGCTCGGCCAACTCACGCAGACTCAATTCTCGGGTTACACATTGACCCTCAACGGCACCGTGCCCGCCGCCATCGAGGCCTGCGGCTACAACGCCGGCACTTATCACAACCCCGATCCAGTCGCGGAGAGACAGGCTCAGGCGACCCTGCGCAACGTCGGCGCGATCGTCCTCATCCCGCATTCGCCCCTCGTACCGGGGAATTACACCGCCTCAATCAATGCCGCGGGACAACAGTACACATGGTCGTTTACAGTCAGCCCTTGATCGGAATTTGCCTCGGGCGGGCCTGACCGCGCGTCAGCGCAAGCGTTGAGACGAGCCGGCTCGCATGCTATTGCAAGCTCGAAAGACGAAGCGTCCCCGGAGGACCCTATGAAAATCTCCATGTTCCATCTGATGCCATACCGCGACTTACCGGCCGACTTCGAGACAAAATACCATTCTGTATGGGTCGATCCCCCTTTCTTCGAACTCGCCCAGCCCGACCGCGTTGGACAGTATTACAACTGGACCCTCGATGAGCTGATTCATGGCGCCAAGTGCGGCATGGATGGCATTTGCGTCAACGAACACCACCAGAACGCCTACGGCTTCATGCCCAGCCCCAACTTGATGGGCTCGGTGCTGGCGCGCGCGACCAACGGAATGGACGTCGCGATCGTGCAGATGGGCGCGACGCTCCCGACCACCAACCCGCCTATTCGCGTCGCCGAGGAATACGCGATGCTCGACTGCATCAGTGGCGGACGCGTTGTCGCGGGGATGCCCTTAGGCAGCCCGATGGACGTCAATCTCTGCTACGGCATCAGCCCGATCGAGCAGCGCGAACGCTACTACGAGGCTCACGATCTGATCCTGAAGGCTTGGCAATCAAAGGAAATCTTCGCCTGGAACGGCAAGTTCTTCAAATTGCCGATGGTTAACCTGTGGCCGCGCCCGATTCAGACCCCCCATCCTCCTGTCTGGGTACCGGGGACCGGCAGTTTGAGCACGTGGGACTTCTCCGCCAAAAACGGCCATTGTTACTGCTTCCTCAGCTACTACGGCAACAATCTTGGCAAGCGTGTGATGGACGGTTTCTGGGAATTCGTTTCCAAGTCCGGCCTCGAACCCAATCCGTATCGCGCAGGCTTCCTGCAATTGGTTGCCGTGTCCGAGTCCGACGCTCAGGCCGAAAAGGATTACTATCAGCACATCCGCTACTTCTACGACAAATGTCTTCACGTCCTGCCCGAGTTCATGGGCATCCCGGGCCATCAGGACTACCGCAGCCTGGTCAACAGCGTTAAGAATCTGAACCCGATGCAGGCCAAGCTGGTGAACGAAGTTCCAAACTGGAAGTTCAAGGATTTCGTCGACAACCAGTTCGTCATTTCCGGCGGCCCCGCCAGTGTGCGCGATCAGTTGACCGAAGCCGTCAAAAAACTGCGCGTCGGCAACCTGATGGTCCTCCTGCACATCGGCTCGATGCCGCATGAGCTCACCCTCAAGAACATCGAGCTCTTCAGCCGCGAGGTGAAACCCCATCTGAGCCATCTGTGGGACGAGGACGGATGGGACAACAAATGGTGGCCGGCCGGTTTAAGGGCCAATGACAAGTCGGCATCAGATCGACGTGGTGCCGCCGCGGAGAGCCGCGCCGGCAAATAGGACACCCTGACGCCGCTTGGCCGCGCGTATCGGCGCCGGCGTTCCCGCAACCCGGAAGCGCCGCGCGCCAACGCGATTCGCGCGTCTCGCCCGGTGACATCCGGTGACGGCGCCGAAGACTAACTGCGAGAGAGAATCGACAATTATGGCCGCAACTTCCGAACGAACAGTGAGCCTCTGGGACGGCAAGGTTACCGCCCGCGTCAAGGTCGCCGGCCAGGGACCGGCTCTGGTCTTTCTCCACAGCGGCTACGGACTAATCTGGAGCGAATTCCTCGACCTGCTCGCCCGCGACTTTACCGTCTACGCACCCGAGCATCCGGGTACCAGCGCCGGCGACCCCGACGCTATCAAGGCGCTCGACGACCTCTGGGACCTCGTCCTCTACTACTACGAACTCTTCGACAAGCTTGGTCTCGACGCCCCTGCCGTCGCCGGCCACTCTTTCGGCGGGATGGTCGCGGCGGAACTGGCCGCCACCAACCCCAAACGCGTCCGTAAACTCGTTCTGATCGACCCGCTCGGATTGTGGCGTGACGACGCTCCGATCAAGAACTACATGGTCGCGACCCAGGCCGAGCTCGACCCGCTCTTCTTCCACGATCAGAACCACGCCGCGCGCAAACTCGTCTACATGAATCCCGAGGAACCCGACTCCGTGATCCGCGTGACCTGGGCCCTCGGATGCACCGGCAAGTTCATATGGCCCGTTCCCGATCGCGGCCTGCGCAAGCGCATCCATCGTATCGCCGCCCCCGCGCTTATCATCTGGGGCCGTGAGGACGGTCTGACCAAACCCGTTTACGCCGACGACTTCCGCAAGCTGATTCCCGGTGCGCGCGTCGAACTCGTCGCCAACGCCGCCCACATGGCCCCGCTGGAGCAGCCCGGCGCGGTCGCGAGTCTCATCCGCGACTTCGCGAAAACCTGATCCATCACTTGAATATCCCGCCCGCATGTTCTCGCCGCC
>JASHZA010000411.1 GCA_030042765.1 Candidatus Binataceae bacterium
TCGCCGCGAGCCATACCACGGTCCAGAAACGGTAGGCGCGCGTCAGCAGACTGGGCTCAGGAGCGGTGTCCCGGAATTCGCTGATTGATTCGCTGGGGTCCAAAGTTATCCGCCGGTAGCCAGGCTTTGGCCAAAAGTCTAAAGGATGCAGGGCACGTAGAGAACAGATCGCCAGCCATGTCAGCCGCAGCAACAACCCCACAATCCGCGAGCCCTGCGATTCGCGGCATCATCCGCCGCTACTACACCGTGTGGCTTGGCTATTCGTTCGCCAACGGCTTCCTCTTCGGCGTTTATCCTCTTTTCCTGCGATCGCGCGGACTTGATCAGTTCCAGATGAACAGCGTGCTCGCGACTTACTTCATCGTTACTTTCCTGACCGACGTGCCGACGGGCGCCTTCGCCGATGCGCTTGGACGCCGCCGCTCCTTTATCCTCGGATGTGTACTGCGCTCTAGCGCCTTCCTCGTTTACTTCTTCGCCCATCACTATCTCCTCTTCCTGCTCGGTGAGTCTATTGACGGCGTCGGGACGACCTTCTGCAACGGAGCGATCGACGCCTGGGGTGTCGATTCGCTCGACAATGCGGGCTTTGCCGGACTGAAGGACCGGCTCTTTTCCCGCATCTCGCAGCTTACCAATTTGGGCTTCATGGCATCCGCGGTGATCGGTGCCTACGTCGCCGACTTGAATATCTCGTGGCCCTGGCTGCTTGGCGCCGCCGGTTACGTCGGTAGCGCGCTGATGAGTGCGCGCCTGATGGACGAGCCTGACCGACACGGCACGCGGGTCGAGATGAGCCGGCTATCTGCTTTGGTGTCCGGGCGCGTCAGCGATGGCTTGCGCCAGGGGATCGCGAGCCGCGCCTTGCTTCTGTTGAGCGTCGCCAATGCAATCTTCTTCGCGGCGTGGGCGCCCTACTGGCTGCAATGGCCGCAGTACGTCAACGACAGCTTCCATTCGCACATCTGGATCGTCGGATGGGTCTTCAGCCTGTTCACGGTGGCCCGGATGCTCGGCGCCGAAGCGATCGTGCATCTGCCTATGGACCACGGAGCGCGCTCCACGCGGCTGGGCATGCTTATCGTCGCGTCTGCTGCGATGCTGTTCGGGGCGGGCGCGGCGGGCAATCGCGCCTACGTCGTCCTGACTGTGCTGACCGTGATGAACCTCTGTAACGGCGCGATGCAGCCGCTGATGCAGGGCTGGCTCAACGAGCAGATACGCGGCGATAAACGTGCGACCCTGCTCTCGTTCAACAGCACCTTTGCCACCGCCGGTGGATCGGTCGGCTTGCTGGTCAACGGGACCATCGCCGACGCGCGCGGCATCGCGACCGCCTGGCAATTCTCGGCGATTCTCTCGCTTGCCGCGCTGCCCTGCTATTGGGCGCTGCGCGCCTACGCCGCCGAACCTGCAGCCGACTTGACGCAAGCCTGAAGCTGAAATCCACGCGTTCGTCTAGCAGTATCTGGAAGTATGCTATAGCCTGCACGCCAGACCGGGTAAGTTACACTGGTTGCGCTCGGTTGGAGATGGGGAGGATGAGGTTGTGGGCAAGCTTCTTCAGTCTAGGTCTGTCGCGCTCCTTGCGCTTGTTGGTTTTCTCGCGGCAACGGCCTCTGGGGCTGACGCTGCGGCATGCGGTGCGAATCAGAGACAACTCGATGTCAAGAATAGCGCTAGCCAGGATATTTGGGTTGGCGGAGGCGGAGGTGCGTTGCGTTCGGTATGCGTGGTCAGTGCCAGCGAAAGTTGCCTGCCCGCCGTTTCCACTATCAACGCCACCACTGGCGCATGCCAATGTGGGACCGACAATGGGACGCTGGCGTGCCCGGCAACATCGCAACCCATCGGAGCGAGCACCAACGGCGGCTTGAACTGCCAGTGCACTACAGACGCCGACTGCGGCCCAACCGCCGGGTGCAATACGAATACGGGGGTCTGTTACTTTGTGCTTCCGCAGGCGAAGACTCCAGCCTCCTTCGATTGGAAACTCCCTCGCGGACACACTGCGCAATTTTGCCTCGATCCAGCCTCGGTTACCTGGAACTCGCAGACGATTCCCTCGGCAGTATGGTGGAGCGGCGGCATCTTTGCGCGAACCGGATGCAAGTCCGACGGGACCAGCTGCGTAAACGGGGACTGCAACGCGCAACCTAACTCCAACTGTCCGGCGGGCGTGGGCGGAAACAATCCGGTGACCCTCGCGGAATTCACGCTCCAGCGCCAGGACAACGATTTTTACGATATCAGCGTTATCAACGGCGCCAACCTCGCCGAAACGATGGCGCCCATGCCGGGGCCGACTGCGACGCCGGGCACCGTCTCCAAACCGTATTGGTGCAAGAAGCCGGGCAACCGCGCTGGTTCGTCACGGGGACTGGGATGCAATTGGAACTTCGGCAAGTACGTGAAACAAGTCCCCTTTCCCGATCTGAGCAGCGCAGCTGACTACACGCCCCTTTTGCTGGACAGTTCAGCGGCTTGCGACGACGCCGCCAACCCAACCGGATGTCCCACGGGATACACATGCAGTGGATCGCCTGGTGCCTGCATCAAAACCTGTACCACCGACAACGATTGCACCGGCACTGGCCAATCGCACTGCATGCCCGGCGGCAACGGAACCAACTACTGCCAGTGCCAGGCTGAAGCAGATTGCGCTGGCAACGGTTACTGCGGGATACAGTTTATACCCGGAGTCGGTCCCAACCAGACTTTCCTCCAAGAATGCGGCAAGTTTGCTGGCTGGTGGTCAGTCGACGACCTCTGCGCCAATCAGAACAACGTTGTCGGACCCTTCAACTGCGGTGCTTCGATCACCGATGGCGACTCGACGAGCTCGACCAATCTGGCCTCGCTCTTTGGATGCACCGTCCGCGGAGGCTCGAGTCCCGGCAATGGTACGTCCTGCTACAATCAAGGCACGGCTGCAACCTACCCGGAGACCTGTTGCGGATGCGCGACCGAGAATCAGAGCGATACGTCGTTGGGCCAGTTTTGGCCAAAGAACGGCACCAGCGCGTGCTTCGGCAACGACACTACATGGGCGAGTCAGGTCCAACCGTTCCTGGTTAATCTGAAGCAGGCGTGCCCGACGGCCTACAGCTATCCGTACGATGATGTCACCAGCACTTTTCAGTGCCGGTCCAAAAAGACGACCAATACCCTTGGTTATACGGTTACTTTCGGGAACCTGGTGAAGCCTGCGGCCCCGAAAAAATAGGGCGATTGGAATTCATCGCGGCACGCCCGCCGGACAGCCAAAGCCGGCCACTTAACCCGCCCCACTAGCGGCAAGGGTTACCGTTCGTTTAAAGTTGATGTTCCACCTGCGATCGCCGATGGAAGAGGGCAGACGGCAATTACGATGGATTTCCCAAGGATCAAGCGGCTTCCACCCTACGTCTTCAACGCGATCGGCGAGCTTTGCCTAAAGGCCCGCCGCGCCGGCGAAGACATCATCGACTTCGGCATGGGAAATCCCGATGAAGCGACCCCGCCACATATAGTCAACAAGCTGATCGAAGCCGCCGCCAAGCCGCCCAACCATCGCTACTCGGTCTCGCGGGGCGTTTACAAGCTGCGCCTGGCGATCTGCGACTGGTACAAACGACGCTACAACGTCGATCTGGACCCTGACTCCGAGGCGATCGCGACGATCGGCTCGAAGGAGGGTATCGCGCACCTGGCCCTGGCGATCCTCGATCAGGGCGACGTCGTCCTCGCGCCGACGCCCACCTACCCGATTCATCAGTACGGATGCGTCATCGCGGGCGCGCAAGTGCAGGGCGTGCCGATGCGCAGTGGCGAAGAGTTCTTTGACGAAATGATGCTGGCGGTGAATCGTTCGTGGCCCCGTCCGAAGCTGCTCATCATGAACTTTCCGCACAACCCGACCACCGCCACCGTGAACCTGAGCTTCATGAAGCGGGTGGTCGAGTTCGCGCGCGAGAACGGAATCCTGGTCGTACACGATTTCGCATACGCCGACCTCTGCTTCGATGGCTACAAGGCGCCATCGATCATGGAGGTGCCGGGCGCGCGCGACGTCGCGGTCGAGTTTTTCACCCTCTCCAAGAGTTACAACATGCCCGGATGGCGTGTCGGCTTTGCGGTCGGCAATCGCGAAATGATCGCGGCGCTGACGCGGCTCAAGTCGTATTTCGACTACGGGATGTTCGCGCCGGTTCAGGTCGCGGGAATCGCGGCGCTCAACGGGCCGCAGGAATGCGTCGGCGAGATCGTCGACACCTATCGCCGCCGCCGCGACGTGCTGGTCGGCGGACTCAATCGTGGCGGATGGCCGGTCGAGAAGCCGCGTGCCACGATGTTCGTATGGGCGCCGATTCCGGAACCGTTCCGCGCGATGGGTTCGCTCGAATTTGCCAAGTTCCTCTTGAACGAAGCCAAGGCCGCGGTCTCGCCCGGTGTCGGCTTCGGCCCCGACGGCGACAACCACGTACGCTTTGCGCTGATCGAGAACGAGCATCGCACGCGCCAGGCAATTCGCGGCATAAAACATGCCTTGAGAAATGCGCCTATTCTGCGTCAGCGGCGTGCGGCCGCCTCCTAGCAGAACCTTCCTGCGCAAGCGCAATTTTCCCATGGAACCCTCGCGCAACTGGGTAGCCGAACCTGTGCGCATCGCCCTGCTCGGATGCGGCACAGTGGGCGAAGGCGTGGTGCGCCTGATTCGCCGCAACGCCGCGATGTTCGAGCGCAAGATCGGCGCTCCGCTGGTGCTGGCAGGGGTCGCCGACCGCAGCCTCAAGCCAGATCCGTCGCTCGGTCTCGACGCCAAATTGATCACCCGCGATTCGGCCGCGCTAGTCATGCGCGACGATATCGATATCGTGGTCGAATTGTTCGGCGGCCACGAGCCCGCGCGCACGCTTATCCTGAAGGCACTGGCCGCAGGCAAAGACGTGGTAACCGCCAACAAGGCGCTCCTCGCCGAATACGGCGACGAAATCTTCCGCGCCGCCGGCAAGGTGCAACGCGCCGTGGGCTTCGAGGCGAGCGTGGGCGGCGGCGTGCCGATTATGCGCACCCTGCGCGAGGCGCTCGCCGGCGATCGCCACCGGGCCGTCTACGGAATCGTCAACGGCACCTGCAATTCGATTCTGACCATGATGACCGAACATGGCAGCGAATTTGCCCAGGCACTCGCGCAGGCCCAGCGCGACGGACTCGCCGAAGCCGATCCCACCCTCGATATCGAGGGTCATGACGCCGCGCACAAGCTCTGCCTGCTGGTAACGCTCGCCTTCGGCGTGCGGCTCAAGCCCGCCCAGGTCTATACCGAAGGGATTAGCCAGATCACGCTCGCCGACATCAACTACGCGCGCGAGCTCGGCTTCACGATCAAGCTGCTGGCGATCGCCAAGGACGACGGCGGGATCGAAGCGCGGGTTCATCCGACGATGATCCCGTCGCATCATTTGCTGACTGGCGTCTCCGGCGCCTTCAACGCGATTTACGTTCACAGCGAGGCGCTTGGACCCAGCATGTACTACGGCCAGGGCGCGGGACAGATGCCCACGGCAACCGCTGTGATGGCGGACATCCTTGAAATTGCGCGCCATCGCCTTGCCGGCGCCCGCGGCGGCGCTCATCCCCTTGGCTACCCCGCCACGATGGTCGATCGCGCGCGTGTAAAGCCGATGGACGACGTGCTATGCGAATACTATCTGCGCTTCATGGCGCGCGACCGTCCGGGCGTGCTCGGGAGCATCGCGTCGATCCTGGGGCGCAACGGAATTTCGATTGCTTCGGTGATTCAACAGGGACGCGGGGTCGAGACCACTGTGCCGGTGATCATGCGCACCCACGAGGCGCGCGAACGTAACCTCAAACGCGCGCTCGCCGCCATCCGCCGCCTGCGCGTCGTGCAGGGCGCCCCGGCGTTTATCCGGATCGAGGAGCGGCTCTAGCGCTCGATCGAGAAACTCGTAATCACGATGGCTGCTGCAAAGACCAGGACCGCACCTGCAAGCTCCCCCCGCCTCACGCGATGGCCGGGTCTGATCGAGCATTACCGCCGCTTCCTCCCAGTCACCGACGCGACCCCCGTCGTCACCCTCAACGAAGGCAACACCCCGCTCATCGAGAGTCCCGCGCTCGCCGACCGCATCGGTCAGGGGGTCAAGGTCTACTTGAAGTTCGAGGGCGCTAACCCCACCGGCTCCTTCAAGGACCGCGGGATGACCGTCGCCATCAGCAAGGCCGTCGGCGAAGGCGTCCGCAAGGTCATCTGCGCCTCGACCGGCAATACCGCCGCGTCTGCGGCCGCCTACGCGGGACGAGCCGGACTTCAAGCTTACGTTTTGATTCCGAAAGGCGCCGTCGCGCTCGGCAAACTGTCGCAAAGCGTGATGCACGGGGCGCGCGTCGTCGAGATTATCGGCAATTTCGACATCTGCTTGAAGGTCGTCCGCGACCTCGCCGAACGCGACCCCGTCCGCATACGCCTCGTCAACAGCGTCAACCCCGACCGCATCGCCGGCCAGAAGACCGCCGCGTTCGAGCTTTGCGACCAGCTCGGCGACGCCCCGACCCATCACTTCCTGCCGGTCGGCAACGCCGGCAACATCACCGCCTACTGGGCCGGCTACAAGGAATACCACGCCGAGGGCCTGTCTCATCGATTGCCCAAAATGATGGGCTATCAGGCCGCCGAGTCCGCTCCGATCGTCCTTGGCCATCCCATCGACGACCCCCACACCGTCGCGACCGCGATCAAGATCGGCAACCCCGCCAGTTGGACCGGCGCCGTCAACGCGCGCGACGAATCCGGCGGCCTCATCGACATGGTCACCGACGCCGAAATCCTTGCTGCCTATCGCCTCATCGCGACGCAGGGAATCTTTGCCGAGCCGGCCTCCGCCGCGTCCGTCGCCGGGATGCTCAAGTACGCCGGCAGCGGCGGCCTCAAGCCCGGCTCGGTCGCGGTCTGCACGCTCACCGGTCACGGCCTCAAGGATCCCGACACCGCGCTCAAGAACCTGAGCAACACCATCGTGGTCGAACCCGATATCGACAAGGTCTTTCGGCTGCTCGACAACTGAGCCGCCCGTTTATTTCTGCGACGCCATCGGCGGGGCAATGCGGAGGGAGAAGTGAAATACGTCATAATCCACGGCGACGGAATGGCCGACTGGCCGTGCGACGAACT
>JASHZA010000412.1 GCA_030042765.1 Candidatus Binataceae bacterium
GAGCACAGGGATAAGTGTCTGATAACTCGGTCGCAAAAACGCCGCTTTCATGTGCTTTTGGCCAATGCGAGGTAGCGATGATCCGTTGCGGCGCGATGGAAGGGACCTTCGGGCTCAAACTCGGGCGCGAACTTCGCGTTTGCAAACCCCCTGGTGTCGGTGGGACTGTGAATCAGAATTGAAAATGGAAATCCCGGGTAGTTACAAAGCGCATCGAATTCATTGCACACGATCCTTCACATATGCAAATTAGGGGGTCGAAAAAGGGCACCCACCGCGCCCCAAACCGAAGGAGACCTTTAGATGTCCCGGTCGACAGTCTTCCAGCGCACACTTTTGATCCTAACAGCCCCGCTGCTGGCAGCTTGCGTCTCGCAGCAGAAGTATGACGCGCTGCAAGCACGATATGATCAGCTCAACCAGACCATGTCGTCGCAGATCAACGCCAATCAGATGCATATCGAAAGACTCCAAAACGCCATCAAAGTTACGGTCAACGATCAGCTACTGTTTCCGTCGGGCGACTGGCAAATGTCCCTTGGAGCGCAAAGGATGATCGCCCAAATGGCGCCGATCCTGGCCCCAATGCAGCAAACGAAGATTTTAGTGAACGGTTACACCGACAACGTCCCGATCGGTCCGGTGTTAAGGCGTCAGGGCGTCACGAGCAACCTGGTCCTTTCACAGAAACGGGCGGACAACGTCATGCAGTTCTTGCTCTCTCAGGGAGTTAACCCAAGCTTGGTATCGGCACAGGGCTTCGGCGATGCAGACCCGGTGGCTTCGAACGACACGCCGGCCGGCCGAGCGCAGAACCGGCGCGTGGAACTAACGCTGGCAGGTTCGGGCAACTGAACGAAACGCTCGCCATCGACTTTCCGCTGAGTGAGCAGGCGTCAAGAAAGGCGGAAGATTGTCTTGATGAAGAGTTTGAGCATCAGTACGACGGACAGCACAATGAACTGAAATGGAGGAAAGAGTGGCAAACAATCAACCGGCCCTTCCGGAACGTCCTCGGTGCTTCAAGGCTGCTGTCGTCGCGGCCGCGGCTCTTGCTCTGATAGTTGGCTCGGGCGGATGTTCCACAACCGAGCAGCAGCAGCCGAACATCATCGCCAAGGCGCAGGGCGCACAAAATCCGGTGCCTGAATTCTCGGGTTTTTTGGGTGACTACTCGCTGCTGGAGCCCGGCGGGGAGGGGCAAGCGCTCTATCGCTATGTGGCGCCTGGCGTCGACTGGTCGCAGTACAACGCGATCATCATCGACCCGGTGACGTTCTGGGGCGCCCAGGACAGCTCGGTCTCCCCGGAGGAACAGCAGCAACTCACAACTTACTTTTACAATAAGTTGCGCGAGTCGATGGTGAAGTACTTTTCGGTGGTCGACCAACCTGGCCCCGGGGTCATGCGCCTGCAGGTGGCGATTACCGATGTGACCGCGGCGACTCCAGTACTGCGAAGTGCTTCGGTCGTGATCCCGCAAATGCGGGTGGTCAGCAGGCTTAAGCAGTTCGCCACCGGTTCATTTGCATTCGTAGGAAGTGCCCGCGGCGAGATGAAGCTGACCGACTCCGTCAGTGGGGCGATTCTTGCGGAGGCTCTGGATCAGCAGATGGGTGGCAACGCGCTCAAGACCGCCGCCACCTGGCAATGGCAGGACGCCGAGCGGGCCTTTGATCACTGGTGTGACCTCATGGCAACCAGGCTTAACGAGCTGCATACCACGGGCGCGATTACTAGTACCGCGAGCTAAGCAGACACTCGACGAGCGCGTGGTCCAAATGCGAGCCATGGAGGAATTAGGCGAGACTCTTTTGGAAACATCGACTGCAATCAACCGCTGAGCAACCTGGCTTGGCGAAGGAATCGATCGGCAAGAGTTGGGGGTTCGCTAATCCATTGATGAGAGGGCGGACAGCGGCGGCGCGTCCGGCACTACCGGATGGTCGATTTCAGCGGACGGTCGTCGGTGGTTGATGTATTAGTCGATGCCTTCACAGCCGCTTTCGTCCAACTCCAGCACTCATGTCGGTCCAACCCGGACCGGCTTCTTCTTCTTCGCCGCCGCGGTGGTATTGACGAGGCTCGCGGCCGAGTCCTTCGATCCGCGGCTCATTTGGGATTCGACAAGCCTCACCGAGGTCCAACATGCCTGAGAATGAACCACCGGGGCCTTCAGTCCCCGACTCAAGGGCAGTCCCCAGGAAGCGCACGCGCCTCTCCCTGGTCTGGTTCATCCCAATCTTGGCGGCACTGGTCGGTGTATGGGTCGCCGTGACGAGGGTCATGAGCGAAGGACCCAAAGTAACGATTGTCTTTCATTCGGCCGAGGGAATGGAAGCTGGCAAGACTAAGATCCGCTACAACGGCGTTGACATTGGCACGGTCACAACAATTCGGCTCTCGGATGACCACCGGCGTGTGATCACCACTGCGCAGATGGCCCCTAGGACGGAAGCATTTCTGGCCGAAGACACGAAGTTCTGGGTTGTACGTCCGCGGATCTCGGGCGCCAATGTGACGGGGCTGGGCACTCTCATCTCCGGGGCGTACATTGGCCTAGAAATCGGAGAATCGAAAGAACTCAAGCGTGACTTCGTAGCGTTGGAAACGCCGCCGGTGGTCACCGGCGAGCTGCCCGGCCGTTTATTCGTGCTCAAGACTACCAACCTAGGTTCGCTCGACCTCGGCACGCCGGTCTTTTTCAGGCGGCTCCAAGTGGGCGAGGTCTCGTCGTACGAACTCGACAGGGACGGCAAGTTCCTGACCGTTACGGTGTTCGTACGAGCGCCCTACGACCAGTACGTCAACCCGAACACGCGCTTCTGGCACGCGAGCGGGATCGATGTGTCGCTCTCTGCCAGCGGCCTCAAGGTGCAGACGCAGTCTGTTTTGTCGATTCTGATTGGTGGTATCGCGTTCGAAACGCCCGCGACCGGTCCGCTGCTGCCACCGGCCGAGGCGAATACCGTTTTCACTTTGTACGGCAACCGGGTTGAGGCCTTCGAGCCCGCCGCACAAAATCCTCAGACCTACCAGCTCATCTTTAACGAATCGGTCCGCGGACTCACGCCCGGCGCGCCAGTCGAGTTTCGTGGCATTCAGATCGGCGAGGTTGCGGACGTTCGCGCGCAAATCAACCTCAAGACCTTCCAGTTCTCGATACCGGTGATCATCCACCTGGACCCACGCAGACTGGGGGTCAAGGTTCTTGAGACGTCGTCCGGTGCGGATCTCGAGACTATGCGCAGAAAGCTGATCGACTCGCTCGTAAGCCACGGGGTCCGCGCACAACTGCGCACAGGGAATTTGCTTACCGGCGCCTTGTATGTGGCCTTCGACTTTGTTCCCGGCGCGCCGCCCGTGACGGTCGATTGGTCGCAGAGGCCGGTACAGTTGCCGACCATTCCCGGGCAGCTCCAGGCGACAGAGGTGACCGTCGAGGACATCATCAAAAAGGTCGACAAGATGCCGTTGAAGGAGATCGGTGATGACGTGCGCAAGACCCTCACCGATCTGGACCTCACGCTGGTCACCGCCCGGAGCACGCTGGTGAGTGTGCATGGTACGCTCGACAACACCGGCAATCTTACCGGGCCAAATTCTCTAGAGCTTCAGCAACTCGGCAACATGCTTGAGGAGGTGAGCCGTGCGGCGCGCTCGGTGCGGGTTCTCGCGGACTACCTTGAACGCCATCCGGAGGCGCTCCTGCGCGGCAAGAAGGGGGAGGCAGAGTGACGCCAGGGCTTATCGCGCGTCAAATCGCGATTGTGTTGGTCATAGCTGTTGCAGCAGCCGGCTGCAGCTCTTCGGCCCCCTCCCGCTTCTACACCCTCGACTCCACCGCGGTTCCAGACAACGCGCCGGCCGTACACACCGCCGTCATGGTTGGTCCGGTTACAATCCCGACCGCGGTCGACCAGCCGCAGTTTGTTGTCCGGGTCGCGTCCAACCGTGTCGACGTCGATGAGCTTAACCGCTGGGTCGCGCCGCTGAACGATAGTATCGCGCACGCAGTCGCCGGCGATCTTTCAGTGCTGCTGGGGACGCCGGATGTTGCCACAGCGCCACTTGCAAACTTCAATCCGTCCTATTGGGTCACGATTGACGTCCAACGCTTCGAGTCGGTACGGGGCGAGGCGGCGCTGGTCGAGGCTGTGTGGCTCGTGCGCCGGACCGCTGACGGCGAAACCCGCTCGGGCCGTACGGTTGCCCACGAGGAGGTTCAGGGCGATGACTTCGACGCGCTCGCCCTTGCGCATAGCCGTGCGCTTGCCACAGTGAGCAGCGACATCGCCACGGCGATTCGGGCAGAGGCGAGCGAAACGCCCTAGCTGCAGGAGAAGCGATAATCAGGACGCGAGGTGCCTTCAGCCAGCCGTCGCAGCCAGTCTCATAACGGCCTTCAACACCGCGCTGGCAGGCATGATCGTCAGAATCAGCGGAAGTGCCGGAACTAATCCAGGGGCAACCATCCCAAGAAAGTCTCCAAGACCTAACGGGATCGGCTTTATCTCGTTGACCACTCGGAAGCTGTTTTCGAGCGCCGCCTGTGACTGTATATCACCTGTACCGAGCAGGCGGTCTTCGGTCGCACCGAGAGACTCCACCCATTTGCTGTGAAAGGCCTGATTGTAGGTACTTGCCAACTCACCGTACTGATGAAGGCCGCGTTCCTTTAGCGCCATGAGCTTGGGCGCAAAGGTCAGCAGAGGAACGGTAAAAATCGCGACTAAGACGAGAAAAAATGCCAGGTAGCTCCACTGATACTCCTCCAGCGTTTCCCCCTGGAAAAAAATTCGACTTGCAATCGTGGCGGAGGCAACCGAGCTCAGCGCAAACAGAACGAGCCCGAACGGAGGCATTGCCTGGCCGAGGAATCGAAGTCCGCCAGCTCGATCGGGATGGGTGGGCGTCAGTGCGAGGTCGAGTTTGGAGATTTTCCACAGAGCCTCAGTCCAGATTCCCAACCGATAGATCCAGCGAAGCATTAGGAATTGAAAAGCCGGCAGAGCCACCAAGGCGTACCAATATCCGGCGAGCGATAAGCCTTTGTAGGTTCCAGGTCGGATCCAAGTGCTGCCGCTCTCAAATGGTGCTACGAGAATGATCAGACTGCTCCCACCATAGACCAGTATGACAAGAATAATTTCCGCTAGCCGGGAATCGCGTCGTTTCAATGCATCAACGAAAATTTGATTGAATCTTGTGAGCTCCTTTTCCCTAACCAGATGAGTAGAGAGAAAGCGACCCGCGGCTTCGCGCAGGCCGCGGCCGATGGGAATCTCTGCCAACACCAAGACAGGCACAGCGACCAGAAGTCTGACCTGTGTGCCGATGTCATAGAGGAACGGGATTTTTGCGTCGCGTATCGCAAAACCTCCGAGCAGCGACAGCACAAGAAGTGGAGCCCAGCATATTGCGGTGAGCAGGGCGGCGGTTCGGACTGAGCTCGCACCGAGTTCTGGATGGGCCAGGCGAAGGCGGCTCAGAAACGCGGTGCCCGGGCCGCCCTCTGTGAGTAGAGCGGCGGTTGTTCTCGGGTCGGTCACGCATGCTGACTTTTGGTGTTCCACACTCTGGCTCCGGGCTTCCCGCCGGAAGTCTCAAGACTTAAACTGCTTCAATTTGAAGTTGCTTTGGCTAAGAAGAGTCAGGTCAGCGTGCTGTTATCCTTTTCCCTTTTTCATGATTTCTAGCGTAAGCAGTTAGAAACTTCTCGACTTGCAGGTTTAGTCTCATAACTTGCTCCCCATTTTACGCGATGATCGTGCTTCAACCTCCAGGGCGTTTACTTCGTCGATGAGGTCTCTCGCGTCCTTCAAGTCAGCGGTGTCGAAGCCCTCGGTGAACCAGTTGTAGATTTCGGCGAGCATGAAGCGGGCTTCGTCGCGGCGGCTTTGCGATGCCAACAGCCTTGCGAGACTGACCGTCGCGCGCAATTCCCACAACTTGGCGCCCTGGTCGCGCGCAATCTCAATCGCGCGTTCAAAACTTCTTCGCGCTTCCGCGGACCTGGAGTCACCCTGTTTCAGCAGCATCTCGCCTTTGAGCCGATGAATCTCCGC